>JAAZFO010000029.1 GCA_012511695.1 Erysipelotrichia bacterium
CCGTTGTTGATAGCATCACTTTTTTAGAACCGAGAAGAGATACTGACGTTGTCGAAAGTCCAAGGTTCGATGATACTTCTTCGCTAGGAAGTGGCAGCAATCTTGATGCCATTGATTTGCCTGATGAGGATCTTCCATTTTAAGTTAGAAAGGGATAAGTATGAGATATAGAAAAGTTAGACCACATAGAAAAGTATGTATCTTTTGTAAAAATAAATCGAAATTTATCGATTATAAAGATGTTGATCTCTTAAAAACAATGATGACTCCAGTCGGAAAGATTTCAACGAGAAGATCGACTGGCACATGTGCCAAACACCAAAGAGAATTAGCGAGAACAATTAAAAAAGCGCGCTCAATGGCTCTTCTTCCGTATACTTCGGACTAAAGTTACAGAAATAACAAATTTTATAAACAGATCACTCTAGTGAGTGGTCTTTTTAATAGCGGGACTAATGAAAAGTATTTAAAACGTTAAATTTGATCAGTAAACCAACGCCTACTTTCGTGACGAAAAAAATGATTACAATACCGAGATTATTGCTATAATAAAAACAACGAAGAATATTGTTTCTTTAAGAGGTTATTATGAAAAAAATATTTTTATTTTGGGTCACACTTATGGCCCTAATGACTATTGGTTGTCAAGGTCACGAACACACTTACGAACTAGTCGTAACAAAAGAGGCTGATTGGCATACTTTTATTGCCGGTAAAAATTTCGATGATAGTGGCTTAGAAGTTTCTTTACGGTGTACTCAATGCAACAAGACAACAGTGGTGACTCATAGCTTAGAAAATTCAACCGCTTTAACTATCGATCAGACTGCAGTTTTAATCAAATATGAAGACTATGAACTTTCCTATCCTATCGCTGTTAAAAACAAATACCGCATCGCTTGTGTCGGTGATTCTTTGACCAAAGGTCACAGCTGGCCTAATCAATCATATCCTTCTTATTTATCGCAGTATGTTTCTAGCGATTATGAAGTCGGTAATTATGGTGAAAACGGCATCTCTATTACTGGTTATGGTGGCTCTTGGAATAGTCCGAGCAAGAGTTATATAAAACAGACATTTTATACTAATTCATTGGCTTTTGCGCCCGACATCATCGCGCTGATGCTCGGCACTAATGATGCGACTGGTTGGGCGAATGCTGAAGCGACTTTTTTAAGTGAATATCGAGTTTTGCTCGATGCTTATTTAGAAGCTCTACCAGCTGTAAAAATTATCATGATGGTTTCTCCACCAACGGTTTATCCAAATGCTTTTGGAATTCCTAATGACACTATTCGAGATTATGTCAATCCCATTCAACGTGACTTAGCCGATGAATATGACTTTGAAGTCATAGACTTAAGAGAAGAGTTTGAAGAAACTGAAAACTATGCTTCTTTATATCTCCGGCCTAATAATGATAATGTCCATTTTACGGTCGCTGGCTCGCAATATGTCGCTGGACGTGTTTGGGATGTGGCCGCGACTTTACGTTTTTAAAAACTAAAATTTTTTTGTTTTTGTGACATCACGTCGGATAGTTATTGTCTTTTGTGTGACAATCTTAAAAAAAGATTTTTTGGTGGAAAAAAATAAATAGGAGGGCTGGAACTTTTAATGTTTATTAATTAATAAAAAAAATCTATAATATACGCACTATGGGTAAATCTATCAAAGTCATCAAAAACTTCTCTTTCTTGATTATCGTTCTTGAGTTTCTCTTGGGAACAGCATTTGTTATTTTTTATTTTAACAATTTTTTTGGTGTCCAAGACCTTTTAACGACTAGACATTTCGCCATCGCTTCTGTCATCGTTGTCATCGCCAATGCACTCTATGTTTGGAGTGTCACTTTTTTCTTATCAACCCTCAGACAAAAAACTGATTTACGGGCTGCAGAAATTATCGGTAGCGACGTGCAAGAAGCTTATAATTTTGCGATGATCGGACTCGCGGTCACCGATGATAAAAATATTGTTTTATGGACTAATGATTTATTTAAAAATCGTCATATCGATATCATGGATATGGATATCATCACTTGGCAGCCAGACCTAGCGGCACTTCGCGATGTGATCAACGTTCAACAAACGACCAAAATTGAGATTAACTCACGGACTTATATGGTTAAGTTATTATCAGATGCGGGCTTATGGATTTTTAAAGATATCACTGATTATGAATCAATCTACAATTATTCAAAAGAGCAAGCCCCAGTTATCGGGCTATTAGAAATCGATAACTACGATGATGTCGTGCGCGGTGATGATGATTTTAATGATGTGGTCAGCAAAGTAAAAAGTAATATTTTTTCTTATGCGAAAGAATACGGCATTCTATTAAGAAGAATTAAAGATTACAGTTATTCATTGGCGTGTAATTTTGGCTCTTTCTCGCGCATGCTTGAAGATCGTTTTTCAATCATTGATAAAGTGCGCAATGAGGCGGTAAGAGGTGAAATTCCTTTAACCCTTTCAATCGGTTTAGCACACGATTTTCCAGATGTGATTAAGTTGAATGAATTGGCGAACGAAGCCCTACATATCGCTATGAGTCGTGGTGGTGACCAAGTAGTCGTTTCGACCTATGGTCAAGAAATGCAATTTTATGGTGGCAAGAGTGAAGCGCAAGAAAAACGAAATCGTGTTAAAACACGAGTACTAGCGGACTCGCTTGTCTCGTTAATTAAAGCTTCGGAACGCGTTTTAATTATGGGCCATGCTAATATGGACATGGACTCTTTCGGGGCTTGCTTAGGTGTCAAAGCTATTTGTACCCATTTAAAAAAATATGCTCGCATCGTCGTCGATTTGAAAAATGTTGAATTTAAAACGCGCTCAGCGATGACTTCTACTTTTGGAAAAGAAGAGTTAGAAAAATTAATCGTTAATTCTCGTTACGCCGACGACTTATTAAGTGGCAATACTTTGTTAGTCGTTTTAGATGTCCATATTCCAAGTATGGTGATGGCGCCGCGACTATTAGAAAAAGCGGCAAAAATCGTCGTCATTGATCACCACAGACGCGCGGAAGAATATATTGATTCTCCTGTCTTTAACTATATCGATCCCGCGGCTAGCTCGACTTGTGAATTAATTGCTGAATTTATCAGGTTTTCTTCGTATAATCCAAAGATTGATTTGCCGAGTACTTATGCAACGGTGATGTTGTCAGGTATTTTCCTTGACTCCGCTTATTTTAAAAGTCGAAATACCGGCATTAGAACATTCGAAGCGGCGACGATTCTTAAAGAATTCGGCGCTGATAACTCCTTAGCGGATGATTTCTTAAAAGATGACTATGAAGAACATAAAGAAGTGAATGACATCATTGCCAATCTTGAAACTCCGCATTACGGTGTCGTCATTGCCTTGGCTGATCAAGAGCGAATTTATGATTACGCCACGATTGCCAAAGCGGCGAATAAGTGTTTAACATTTAAGGGCGTTCATTCCGCTTTTGTTGTCGGTAAAGTGAGTCAGCGTGAAATCCGTGTCTCAGCGCGTAGCGATGGCTCGGTCAACGTTTCCTTGCTCGCGGAAAAAATGGGTGGAGGCGGTCACTTTACTTCTTCCGCAATCATGTTTGACACCGTTGATTTTAGAGAAGTTAAACAGACTATTTTGGCGGTCTTAGAATCTTCGCTTAAGGAAGCTAGCAATCAAAATGCCAATAAGACAGGTGAAGAAGGTAATACATGAAAGTAATTTTATTAGAGGACGTTAAAAACGTCGGTAAAAAAGATCAAGTAGTCGAAGTGAGTGATGGTTATGCATTAAATTTTTTATTCCCGCGTCGCCTAGCGGTGCAGATGAGTAAAAAAAGTGCGGCCGTTTTAAAAGCTCAACAAAAACAAGAACGTGAAGATGAGACTAAATTAATTTCTAAAGCCCAAGAGCTCGCGGAAGCATTAGCGCAAATTTTCTTAGAGTTTGAAGTAAAAACTGGACGCGAAGGTAAATTATTCGGTGCTATTTCTACAAAGCAAGTGACGGATGAATTAGATCGCCTCCATAATTTAAAGGTTGATCGCCGCAAATTCATCGATAAAGGACCATTCGATAAACTCGGTTATTACGAGATAAAAGTCGAACTTCATAAAGGGGTAATCGGAAAGATTCGATTACATCTAGTTGAGGAGGATAAGTAAGTATGTCGAGGATTAAATCTGTGCGCGACTTACCGTATAACGAGCAAGCTGAACAAGCTGTTTTAGGCTCTGCGCTTTTATCTAGAGAATGTCTTTATAATGTTTTCTCTATGCTCAGCGAAGATGATTTTTTCCTCGGAAAACATCAACTTATTTATCGGGCGATTAAAAATTTATTTGACCGTCAAACTCCAGTTGATGTTCTAACAACAACTGAAGAATTGATGAACATGAAAGAGCTCGAAACCATCGGGGGAGTCGAATATTTAAAATTATGTTCCGACGCTATGGTCGCCCTTTCTTCAATTGATTACTATGTTAATATCGTCAACGATCAAGCAGTCTTAAGAAGGCTCATTCAAACGTGTCGCGATATTGATTATAAATATTTAAATAATGAACTTAATGAGGTAAATGACTTTATCTTAAATAGTGAAGCTGCGATTAAAGTGGCGACGGAAAAAAGAAGAATTTCTGATTTCCAAACGGCGGATATCGTCGCCGAACGGGTCAAAATGACAATCGATACTCCAAGAGAAGATAAGACTGATGGAGTTACTGGCTTAACGACTGGCTTTAGCAAGTTAAATATGATCACTCAAGGTTTTCAAGCGGGTGATATGATCGTCATCGCCGCCCGTCCTAGTGTCGGCAAAACGGCTCTAGCGTTAAACTTTGCTTATCGGGCCGCTAATCGCGCTAATAAACCGATCGCCATTTTTTCGCTTGAAATGCCCGCTGAAGCCCTCGTCAGACGGCTTATCGGTGTCGAGTCTAATGTCTCTTTAACAAAGATTTCGACTGGTCACCTCTTAGGTATTGATCGCGCGAAAGTGGCCACGGCGATTAATCGCGTTGGCAGTCAGCCGATTTACATTGACGACTCTCCAAATATTCGTTTATTGGATATCATCGCTAAAAGCCGTAAATTACAAGCTAATAATCCTGACTTAGGTCTAATCATCATCGACTACTTAGGCTTAGTGAGTACGGGTTCTATGACTAAACGCTCTGACTCTCGCCAAGAAGAAGTGCGTAAAACTTCACAAGCACTTAAGGCGCTAGCGCGCGAACTAAAAGTACCGATCATCGTCGTTTCTCAACTATCGCGTGATGTTGAAAAACGCGGCGAGAGCAAACGGCCAATTTTATCTGACTTACGTGATTCTGGTTCTATTGAACAAGATGCTGATGTCGTCATGCTTTTATATCGCGAAGATTATTATAAAAATTTACGCGACTCCGGAACGGGCAATAAAAAGATGGGTAGTTTAAGTAAAGGCGAACGCTTTGAAGTGATCAGAGAACAAAAAGAAAAGATGACTGGTGAACCGATGGGTGGCGATGTCTCCCTGGTGGAAGTTAATATCGCTAAAAATAGAAATGGACAAACGGGGATGTCATACTTATTTTTCTATAAGAGTTTTGGGCGCTTTGATGAGTTGAGCGATGAATGGCTCAGAGAAATGCATGAAGTTAGTGAAAGTATTGACTGACGATGTATTTTCATATTATTGCTTCGGGCTCAAAAGGAAACGCGACCGTTGTCGCAAATCGAAATAGTGTTCTGCTCATCGATATGGGCATTACTTTAACGCGCTTAAAAGAAGGCCTAGCGGAAATTAATCTCGAGGTTAGTGACTTAGAAGGGGCCCTTTTTACACACAATCATACCGATCACATTTCTGGTATTAAATTTCTCTCACCGAAAATTATGTATGCCTTAGAAGGCACGCTCCCTTCTTCTTTGTCTAATGTCCTCACATTAAATGAACCGACAAAAATCGGCGACTTTGAAGTGACTCCATTTAGGACGAGTCATGACGCCCATAATTCCTGTGGTTATTTAATTAAAGATGGTGATGAATCGCTCGTTTATATGACAGATACCGGTATATTTTTAACCGAGAACATTCCGTTAATCAAAAATCCGACTTATTTGATTATCGAGTCAAATCACGATATAAAAATGCTACTTAAAACCGAGCGCACTTTTGAGCTTAAAAATCGTATCATGTCAGACTTCGGTCATTTATGTAATGAAGATAGTGCATTGGCCGCTATTTCGATTATCGGTGATGATACTAAAGAAATAGTTTTGGCCCACCTCTCAGAAGAAGCCAACACTGCGCAATTGGCCCTGTTGGCTTATGAAAAAGTTTTCAGTCATTTCCGGATAAATAAAGATAAATATGTGATTAGATGTGCCCACCAGCGTCAGTCTATATCCGGAGGATGCCTAATCGATGAAAATTAAGATTTATGCAATCGGATATCTTAAAGAGATGTATCTCAAGCTCGCCATCAACGCATATGTTGAGCGGTTAAAACCATACACCAACCTTCAAATTATTGAAGTCGCCGACGAAGCTATCGGTAATAATCCAAACGCTAAAGACATTGAAATAGCGAAAAATAAAGAAGGCAAAAAAGTTTTAAAATTACTGAAGAAAAATGAATATTTGGTCGGTCTAGACTTAACCAATAAACAATTAACTAGCGAGCAATTTGCGGTTTATTTACAAGATAAACTAGTAGCAGGACGGGCAAATTTATCGTTCGTCATCGGGGGATCACACGGCTTAAGCAAAGAGTTAAAAGGTCGTTGCCAAGACTGGCTTGCTTTATCAAAAATGACTTTTTTACATCAGATGACGCGGTTAATTTTATTAGAACAAATATATCGCGCCTTTAAGATAAATAGAAATGAGCCTTACCACAAATGAGAAATTACGAAGAATTTAAACATTTAACATATCAAATAGATCCAAGCAATCCTTTTTCCGCTCATTATGTTTTAAAAACTGGAGAGTCATTTTATATCGAACCTGTTTTTTATAATCACTTAACCGGACTAAAGGAACGTTTTCCTGAAATCTTCTCACAACTCATAAAGGAGATGATGGCTATGGTGGAACGACATAAAAAAATTGTCTTCACCGGTAATTACGAACGCCCTTTAACCGAAGCCGACAATTATTTATATTTTGAGATTACTGATGTCACTAATGCTATGCGCTTTTTTTATGATGATAAATCACGCGGTGACAATTACGGCGACTAAGCTTGAACTGGCCTTAACTCTTTCATCGAGATCCACATGACCCTGACACCCAAAGTCATGATATAGATAAGCGGAGCTTGGCTCGCCAAGAAAAAGCCGACGACTAAAGTGATCAAAGCAGGAGAGAACGCTAACCGCGCTTCAATTTTTGCACATAACCACCAACTGAAGTAGTTGTTCGGATTGTTTTTACCACGTGTTAATACCCACATGAGAAAGCCCATTAAGATGCCGAGCCCTAAGAAAACAGCGGCATAGACGCCAGAAGACATCCATAAATTGTAAACTTTTTGCGTTTCATAAGAGACGTTTAAAACATTTTTAAAATTCTTAAGGACACCATCAGTGTAGGCGACACTTAAAATACTGGCAGTTACAAGCTGCTCATTTTTATCTCTCACAGTTAATAAATCGGTTAAAAAAGTAGTGGAAGGCTTAGTGGTTTTAAAGTCGCCAACGTAAGAATTAGCAATGGGTTCAATGGAACTATTTTCAAATAAGGAGACATAAAGACCGTCTTTATACAAAATTAAATAACTCGGGCGATAAGCATCATCACTGCTACTACTTTCTTGGGTTGTGCCGAGTTCGTAAAACATGGTAACGATATTCGTGTTGATAACTCTTTTATCAGAAATGGTTGGCGCATCGACTAAATAGACTAAAAAATCATATTGGTTAGTGACCGCATTCGTATAAGCGGCATATGGTTGCACAGTGCCGTAATCATCAAAATTAATCGGAACATTATTTTCCGTGACCGATAAGAGGTGGTCTTCGCCGATGATAAACTCGGCATTGCGGTTGTCCTTTAAATCTAACCCGATGCTAGTGAGATGTTTTTCTATCCCATAAGAATAAGTATTCAAGAAAAAAGAACCATTGATGTTTGTTTGGGCGACAAAAATTGGAATGATCGGTAAAAGAATTGATAAAACGAACATCGCAATTGTCACCCATAGTGGTCCGTTTTTTGCCCCCCTAATCGCCGCGGCATTATTAATTAAACTACCAAATCCATCCCGTAATGCCTCTTTATTTCTGTTATTCATATTGCGTACCTCTTAGCCAAACTATTTTACAAATAAAGATACGCACTGTAAACACATTTAAAAAAGTCACGAAAATTAAGCAGCAAAAGCTCACCTATAAATCGCTATTTATTAGCGAGTTTAAATAGCAAGAAAGTCAATTTTTTTTATAACTAGTTATGTCAATATTTAGGTTGAGAGGTATTCATATATGAAAGAATTTTTTCCTAATGTTCCCGAAATAAAATTTGAAGGCAAGGCGAGTAAAAATTCCTTTGCATTTCATTATTATAATCCGGACCAACTAGTTTTAGGCAAGCCAATGAAAGAACACTTACCATTTGCAATGGCGTGGTGGCACAACTTATGTGCGACTGGCGCTGATATGTTTGGTAGTGGGACTGCTGATAAAGCATTTGGTGCGGTTCCTGGCACTATGGAACACGCTAAAGCAAAAGTCGATGCCGGCTTTGAGTTTATGAGAAAGCTCGGCATCAAGTATTTCTGTTTCCACGACGTTGATTTAGTTCCTGAATGTGATGACATCAATGACACGAACAAACAATTAGATGAAATTTCTGATTACATCCTAGAAAAGATGAAAGGTACTGATATCGAATGTTTATGGGGGACTGCTAATATGTTCAGCAATCCACGCTTCATGAATGGTGCTGGTTCCACTAATAGCGCTGATGTTTATGCATTTGCCGCTGCCCAAATTAAAAAGGCCTTAGACATCACCGTTAAGTTAGGTGGTAAGGGTTATGTTTTTTGGGGTGGTAGAGAAGGTTATGAAACTTTACTCAATACCGATGTTAAATTTGAAGTTGAAAATATCGCTAGATTAATGAAGATGGCGGTTGTTTATGGTCGTTCTATCGGCTTTGAAGGCGACTTCTATATTGAGCCGAAACCAAAAGAGCCGATGAAGCATCAATATGACTTTGATGCCGCTACTTCGATTGGCTTTTTAAAACAATACGGTCTAGATAAAGACTTCAAATTAAATATTGAAGCTAATCATGCGACTTTAGCTGGCCACACTTTCCAACACGATTTAAGAATTTCCGCCATTAATGGCATGTTAGGGAGTGTCGATGTTAACCAAGGTGACTTCCTCCTCGGTTGGGATACCGATGAATTTCCTTATGATGTCTACACCGCAACTTTCGCTATGTACGAGATTTTAAAAAATGGTGGTCTCACTGGAGGCTTAAACTTTGACGCAAAAAATCGTCGCCCATCCTACACGCACGAGGATATGTTCTTAGCTTTTATTCTCGGTATGGACACTTTTGCCCTCGGCTTATTAAAGGCTGCCAAGATGATTGAAGACGGTCGCATTGATCAATTTGTTGACCGTAAATATGCTTCATTTAGAGAAACTGAAATTGGCAAAAAGATTTTGAACAATGAAATTGATCTAAAAGGCTTATCCGACTATGCTTGTCAATTAGGAGCTCCGGCCTTGCCAGGTAGTGGTCGCCAAGAAATGCTTGAGGCCATCATGAATGATATCTTGTTTGGTCAATAATCAAATCCAAAATAAATTTCTAAAATTAGCCCATGTCCATGCGATATGGGCTTTTTTATTTAATATTAATAATATAAAGAATTTCATAATAAAATATTCTAGAAATAAACGCAAGAAAGACATATGTGTTATTGCCTTGATGTCATACGATAAGTGCGAAGGAAAACATATTTTCATTTTTATATGGTGTTTTTGTTCTTGATTATGGGTTGCAGTTTTTTAGGGTCTGCCTCATATACAATGTAAAAACCCTGAAGAAAGGAACGCAACATTAAGTTGCATACATATTATGAAAAAAACAAAATTTTTCAGCATTATGACAATAATGTTGGCGCTCGGTATCACGTCTTGTTTTGGTTAAGTGAGTTCTAGTAGCTCTAGTAGTAGTGATCCTGATAGCAGTTCTTCTGTACCTGCTTCTAGTTCACAAGCTCCATCCTCTGCAAGTGCGACTTCGAGTTCCTCCTCTGTGAGATCGTCCTCCTCCGTGAGACCGTCCTCCTCTTCTGCGAGGCCGTCCTCCACTGCGAGACCATCCTCCACGGTGGCTCCGAGTTCCTCCTCTGTGAGACCGTCCTCCTCTTCTGTGGGAACGTCTTCCACGGTGGCTCCGAGCTCCTCATCGTCAGATCCATCTTCTTCTGTACCTCATGAACATGTCTTTATTGATGAGCCAAAAGTAGAAGCTTCTCCTGGTTACAGTGCTTACACTCCAGCCAGATGCTTAGCTGACGATTATTTACGTCTCGCCATGGATATCCGTTCAGACTTAAATGGCAAACTCACAGCTAGGGGTAATAAGTTACTTGCTAACGGCGACGAAGCTATGTATAAGTTTAAGCTCGACGTCAGTTTTACTGCAAAGTTGCTTATCAAAGCGACCTATGACTCTAGTCGGAATGGTCAATACAGTTTCTATGCCGGTAAAGTAGGCAATAGCACTGTTCACCCACTTCCTGATGGCGGAGTCAATACCGAAGTTAAATTTAACGGAGATGGAATTACTTTGCCAACCGCCACTTATAGCGAATTAGGCATGACTGGCACTACCGAAGCTGGGGCCGCCTTTGTCGACCTCGGTCATATCGCTGTTGTCGATGGTGATAACACCTTAACAATCAAGCGACTCGATAGTTATAGTTTAAATTACTATGAAATTTGGATCGTCCAAGATTCTCCAGCTATTCCTCACGTTCATGACTTTGTCGATGAGCCAAAAGTAGAAGCCTCTCCTGGTTGCAGTGCTTACACTCCAGCCAGATGTGCTTTCGATGACTATTTACGTCTCGCCATGGACATCCCATCAGACTTAAATGGCAAACTCAAAACCAGATGCGGCAAATTAGGCGTCAACGGTGACGAAGCTCTTTACACATTCAATCTCGATGTTAGCTTTGATGCAAAATTCATTATTAAAGGTACCTACGATCACCCCAATAACGGTGGATATAGTTATTACACCGGTAAGGCTGGTGGCAGCGGCGTGGTTGATCCACTTCCAAACGATGCCACAAATACGGTCTTTAAATTTAATGATGTCGTCGTTGAATTACCGAAAAAATCATTTAACGATTTAGGCATGACCGGCACCACCGAAGCTGAGGCCGCCTTCGTCGACCTCGGTCATATCGCTGTTGTCGATGGTGATAACACCTTAACGATCAAACGGCTCGATAGTTTTGGACTCATGTACTTTGAACTATGGATCGTCCAAGATTCTCCAGCTATTCCTCGTCACGATCACGTATTCGTAGCCGGCGAAAAAGATGGCGCATACACTCAAGAAAGTTGTTCTGTCAGTGCATTAGCCGCCTATCGTTTCGATATCGCTGATGCCGAAGGTTGGAATAAGCCTAACGATAAAATGAATGGCAAAACTCCTCCAGATAATGCTTCAACTTGGAGCCTTGATGGATTACCAGTTGGTAAATATAGAGTTGAAATTAATGTTCAATTAACTTCTAGTTCTCATGTCGATAGATACTGGTTCAACATGGCGCTAGCAGGCATAGAAACTTCCCCTAGGGGTGATTCAGAATCAGAGGATCCATACCGCTATTGGCTCGAAGTTGATGGTGATATCACATATCCAGATGAAGAAGCCAGTTTCGGCGATCTTGGTTTCTCTAGCAATAGAGCAGCCACTGGAGGTTTCATTTCTGAAATCGATGTGGAAGCCGGTGCCGAAAACCTCGTTTTAAAACATGGCGATATCGGTTATTCCTTAATCATCAAATATGTCAGATTTATTGCAATGTTAGTCTCTATTAAACATAGCGTAGACAAGCCTTGACGTTAAAATCACGTCTTTGTTAATAAATTAAAACAGCAGCACTTCCTAGCTACAGTGATTACATTTCAGCCAGGGGCGCTGCTGTTGAGCATCTAAGTCTCGTTATGGATATCTCTTTGAATCTCAATGACAAATGTCTTAATAAAGCGTTATTCAATGAATTAAAAATGACTGGCATTACTCAAGGAATAGGTCGCATTTGTCGACCTCAGTATCTCGCTGTTGTCGATGGTGATAACACCTTAACAATCAAACGATAAAATAGTTTGGATTAATGTACTTTGAACTAAGGATCGTCCATATAATCTAAATTAACTGACATCATTTTCATTAGAG
>JAAZFO010000030.1 GCA_012511695.1 Erysipelotrichia bacterium
ACTAGTCTCATGCAGAAGCACACCAATCTCATTTATGGCAAAAACCCCTTAATTGAAGCGATTAAAACTAGTCGTGTCATTAAGGTTTTTTTGATTCATAAGTTTAGTGATGAAAAGATTTTAGCGCTGCTCGATGATCACCATTTACCGATTACTTATCTCACGTCGAGTGAGATGGATAAGATGTGTAAAGGTGTCCATCAAGGGGTGGCAGCGGAACTAAAACCTTATCAAACTGTCAGCTTAGAACAAATCATTTCAAGAGCTGAAAAACTAGATAAAAAAATTATTGTGATGCTGGATAACATCAATGACCCGCATAATTTAGGCGCTATTTTAAGAAGTGCAGATTTTTTTGGGGTAGCTGGTGTTGTTTTGCCGAAACATAGGTCTGTTTCTTTAAACGCGACCGTCGCAAAAACTAGCGCTGGCGCGATTAATTATGTGCCTGTTTCAGTGGTTAATAACCTTAATCAGGCCATTCAAGCATTAAAGAAAGTAGGTTATTGGGTTGTCGCGACTGATAGTAGCGCCACTCAAAACTATACCGACCTCAAGTACGACTTTCCCGTGGTAATTATTATAGGTAGCGAAGGCAAAGGAATCTCATCACTAGTGCTAAAGAATTCCGATTTCGTGGTTAAAATTCCTCAGTTTGGCCATATCAATTCTTTAAACGCTTCCGTGGCTGCCGGCGTTATATTAGCGGAGGTGCATAAATTCAATATCTAAAAAGGAGATATGAATATGCCCAAGAAGCTACCCCGTAATCGTTTAACAGATGAATATTTACACACCCTTTGTGCTCAAGGAAATCATGATGCTTATATGCTATTAGCGAATCGTTACCAGCGCTATAGCAGAAAGATTATTAACCAAATTTTAGAAGAATATCCAGGTTCTGGTATAAGTTTCCATGAATTGATGGCGGTTAATAACGATCGCTTCCCTTATATAGTGCAAAAATTTAACCCAGAATTAAACTATTTTTATGCTTTTTGGCGAAAAGTGATTTCACGGTCAATTATGGATTATGTTATGCAAAATTCCTACAATGCACGTGCGAGAACATTTAAAGGTACCTTTATTTTAGATGATGAAAATGATGAAAGAATTGCTATTTGTCGGTATCTACACGAAGAAGATGAAAGTTATCTTATCCAATGGCAGATAAGAGAAATCGCTGAGTTGGTTGAGACTAATGCTCAATTATTTGAATACAAAGAGCGCTTAGTTTTACAATGCATTTTTCAAGGATTAACGCTGAGCGAGATCGCAAAAAGCGGTCTTATAAAACGCTCAACTTTATATTTAACTTATAATAAAGTCATTGAAAAATTGAAAAAACTTCTCAAGATTAATGAGCAAATATTTTGACATATATGAGGAATCACATAGTGAAGGTGCTCATATCGATATATATTTTTTAACGTGCGTGCTATAATGCCTAGCATGAGCAAATTAGAAGTAAAAAATTTGACATTTTCCTACGATAACGAAGTCAATGTGATCGATGACATTTCTTTTAAAGTTGACAAAGGACAGTTTATTTCAATTATTGGTCATAATGGCTCCGGTAAATCAACACTGGCTAAATTAATCGTCGGCTTGCTTGATTTTAATAGTGGGCAAATTTTTTTTGATAATGAAGAATTGACGAAAAAAAATATGAATAAGTTGCAAACCAAAACCGCGCTAGTCTTTCAAAATCCTGATAATCAATTTATCGGCACGACAGTAGAAGATGATATCGCTTTTGGTTTAGAATAAATCAATTTTCCTCATGAAAAAATGCAAGCAGAAATAGAGCGTTTTGCGCAAGAAGTCGGGATGCTTGATTATTTAAAAAAAGAACCTAACAAGCTTTCTGGTGGGCAAAAGCAACGGGTTGCAATTGCTGGAGCTTTAATTTTACATCCCGATATTTTGATTTTGGATGAAGCGACTTCAATGCTTGATCCAAAGGGCAAAGCAACGGTACGTCGTGTCATTAATCGCTTGCACCGGGAAAAGAAGGATCTAACGATTATTGCAATCACTCATGATATCAACGAAGCGATGCTCAGTGATGAGGTCCTCGTGTTAAGCCGTGGAAAACTAATCAAAAAAGGCTCACCAAAAGTAGTGCTACGCGATGAAGAAACGCTCCGTTCTTTGCGTTTGGATATGCCTTTTATATATCGTTTTGAGAAAAGTTTAAATGAAATCGGTATCAAAGCAAAAGCGGAAACTATCGATCAATTAGTGGAGAGCATATGGGCATCAAAGTAAGTAACGTCTCCTATACTTATCAAAAAAAAGCAGTGACCGCTACTTTGGCGCTTAACGATGTTTCTTTAGAAATTGCTACTAATGATTTTGTGGCTTTAGTTGGAGAAACTGGTAGTGGTAAATCCACATTAGTCCAATGTTTTAATGGTTTGATTTTTCCTGATCAAGGTGAAGTCAAAGTCGACGATTTTGTTATTTCTTATAAAAATCGTAAGAGCCGTTCACTAAAAAACCTAAGAAAACATGTCGGCTTGGTTTTTCAGTTTCCTGAGTATCAATTGTTTGAAGAAACAGTTGAAAAAGACGTGGCTTTTGGTGTGAAAAATTTTGGGGTGAAAGGTGAAGAAGCTTTAAAGCAAGCACACCGTGCCTTACAATTAGTCGGACTTGATGAGTCATATTATCAAAGACCTCCTTTTGAATTGAGTGGTGGTGAAAAAAGAAAAGTAGCGATCGCTGGCATCTTAGTCATTAATCCCGAGATTTTAATTTTTGATGAGCCGACTGTGGGACTAGATCCTGAAAGTAGCAAACAATTAATGGCTCTGATTTGTCAATTGCACGCGCAAGGAAAAACAATCATCGTGGTAACACATGATATGAATTTAGTTAACACGTATGCTAAAAAAGCCTTAATGCTTGACCGAGGGAAGTTAGTATTTTCTGGCACCCCAAACGGTTTATTTTCTCACATTCAAAATTATGACCGTTTAGACATTCCTTCTTTAATGAAAGTAGCGCTAAAGCTTAAAGAAAAAGGGATGGACTTACCTTTAGAAGACATTCGCACTATTGAAGATTTGTTGCCATACATTGTGAAGTGGAGGAAAAAAGATGTCTAGTATGACTTTTGGACGTTATGTTTTTCATGAAACATATATCCATCGTCTCGATGCTCGCAATAAAATCTTTTTGATGATCATCTTTATGATTGGGATTTTCTTTCAATTTAATTTATGGTCTACCGCCCTTTTGCTGAGCGGCCTCTATGTCGTTTTATTAGTCATTTTCATTGCAATGGCCCGGATTAATTTTCTTAGTTTGTTCCGCTCTCTCGGTGGGATGTGGTTTTTTATTATAATTTTGATGGCGATTTATATTTTTATTCCGAACAATAATTATTATTTACCGACTGCTTTTACGATCGGCAATACCGCTGTTAAGTGGGATGCCATTTGCCAATCCGTTTATATCATTATGCGTCTTGTCCTTATGTTGTCATTAACGATGATTTTAACAAGCACGACTAAACCAATGGATATGACATATGCTTTTGAGTGGTATATGAAACCGCTGAAACCTCTGCACTTTCCTGTCCATGAAATTTCGATGACTCTCTCAATTGCTTTACGCTTTATCCCCACCTTACTTGATGAGACGCAGCGCATTATAAAGGCGCAGGCATCTCGTGGCATTGATTTTAACCACGGGGGTATTTTCAAGCGATTTGGGGCCATTATCGCCCTTATTATCCCTTTATTTGTATCCGCTTTAGAAAGAAGTGAAGAGTTGGCTAATGCCATGATTGTTAGAGGGTATGATCCAAAAGCTAAACGTTCAAGATATCATTTACTCAAGTTTTCTTATCGCGATATTTTTGCCTTTTTATTAGTGGGAGGTTTGTTCGCTTTAATCATTTATTTATCGGTGATTGACACTAAACAAAATCCGTTAGATTTAATGGAAATCATTTTTAAGGTCAAAGGTTTTTAATGATGAAAATATTTGGGACGTGCGCTTATAAAGGAACCAATTACCACGGTTGGCAAAAACAAGTTGATCGAGTTAGTGTTCAAAATACCATTGAAGAAGCTCTTTCGCTTATTTATAATACGAAAATTACGATATTTGGCAGTGGAAGAACTGATGCGGGTACGCATGCCCATAGGCAATCTTTTCATTTTGAAGCGCCTAAACAAAAAGATTTAGCGCAACTAACTTATGCTTTAAACAAAATCTTACCAGTAGATATTAAGATTCATGGACTGTCTACTGTGGATGATAGTTTTCATGCTCGTTTTTCGGTAAAAAGAAAAATCTATGAATATCACATTGTCTTGACTAATAAAGAGCCCTTCTTTTATGGCACCGCTTATATTTATCCATTTGAATTTGACTATCCACTCTTTAAAAAAGCTTTGCAACTCTTTATTGGCGAACACAATTTTCAAGATTTCACTTCTAGAGAAGATGATGAATTTAATTTTGTTAGGGTTATTTATGATATCAAGGTAAAGAAAAAAGGAAATTTAGTAATCGTCACTTTCGAAGGAAATGGTTTCATGCGCTATCAAATCAGAAATATAGTCGGCACGGCACTTGCTGTTGCTAGTAAAAAAGAACTGCTGGATTTTATCACTGCCCATCTCGAACACACGAAAGACCGCGCTATTGTGTCTTATAAGGCTCCAGCTTGTGGTTTATACTTAGCGGATGTAAAATACTAAATTTGACACTGCAACTCTTTTTCTTTACTGTGTAAATAGGTGAAAAGACAATCATTTTTGTGATGTTTTAATCGTTATTTTTAACATGCGTGATAATTTTAACGCATATATTAAGGAGTTTTTATGGGAAGAGCATATCAAGTAAGAGCCAGATCTATGGCGGCGACTGCCGCAAAAAAATCAGCCCTCTATATGAGAGCGAGCAAAGAAATATATATGGCCGCTAAATCTGGTGTTCCTGATCCAGAGATGAACTTAACGCTGCGTTCAGTAATTGAAAAATGGCGCGGTCAAAACGTCACCAAGGACGTGATTGAAAGGGCAATTCAAAAAGCTAAAGGTGGCGACTCTGAAAATTATATTGAAGGTCGTTATGAGGCTTTTGGTCCTGGTGGTTCTCTTTTTGTTGTCGAGACATTAAGTGATAATTCTAATCGCGCTTTTATTGAATTAAGGACGGCTTTTACTAAAAAAGGCGGTCATTTAGGGGTTACTATTTATAATTTTACACAAGTGGGTCTTTTTGTCTTCGATGGCACAAATCGCGATGAAATTGAAGAAAAATTAATTCTTTCGGATGTCGATGTCCAAGAAGTCAGTTTGGAAGAAGGTATGATTGAGGTCCTCGTTGAACCTTCAGCCTATGGGCAAGCTAGACAAGTGCTCAACGAGATGGGTATTTCTGATTTTAAGATTGCTGAAATTGCTTTTTTGCCAAACGAAGCAATTGAGATTACTGATGAAGAAGAAAAGCTAAAATTTGAACAATTGTGTGATGTACTCGACGAACTCCAAGACGTCCAAAATGTTTATCATAACGTCAAACAATAATTAACCCACTGTTAATGAAAAACTACATTGTAAAAGGTTTTGTTTTTTCTTGTTTTTTCATCAAAAACAATATTTTTTGTCCGTCTGGGTTTTATTTATTTAAATAATCAATTGACATACGGACTATAAACAAGTAATATTTTTATCGGCACAAAAGCTAAATTAGCGAAGTCCCCGGTAAGGAAAAAGTTAGTTTGGTAAAGGAGGATTTAAGTTATGCAACGTCAAACTACTATTGCAAAAACAAATGAAATCCAAAGAAAATGGTATGTTGTGGATGCCACAAATAAACCATTGGGAAGACTAGCCACTCAAGTCGCCCAAATTTTAGTTGGTAAAAACAAGCCAATTTGGACACCGAACGTTGACTGTGGTGACTACGTTATTATTATCAATGCTGAAAAAGTTTCTCTTTCGGGTGATAAAGTCAACAATAAAAAATATTACAATGTCTCTGGTTTTCCTGGCGGATTGCGGACTCGCACTGCAGGAACAATGCTTGAAAAATATCCAGTAGAAATGGTCGAACGCTGCCTTTATGGTATGATGCCAAAAGGGCGTCTAGGCCGTCAGATGAGAAAGAAGCTCTTTGTCTATGCTGGCCCAGAACATAAAAATAAAGCACAAACACCTGAAGTTCTTGAGCTCAAATTCTAGGAGGTCTTGATATGGCAAAGAAAACTGATCTTCAATATTACGGTACAGGGAAGAGAAAATCTTCTATTGCGCGTGTTTATATCACCGCTGGGACTGGTAAAATCGTTGTTAACGGCCGTCCAGTCGATGAGTATATGCCTTAAGCGACTTTGGTTCTTGATTTAAAACAACCATTAGCCTTAACCGGCTCTGAAAGTAAATACGATATTCGCGCTGAAGTTAAAGGCGGTGGCTTCACCGGCCAAGCTGGCGCTATTCGTTTAGGCATTACAAGAGCATTGCTCGAAGCGGGTTGTGACCGTGCAGTTTTAAAAGCAGCCGGGATGGTGACACGTGATTCACGCAAGAAAGAACGTAAGAAATACGGTCTTAAAGCAGCACGTAAAGCTCCACAATTCAGCAAACGTTAATCATTTCTGTTTTTTAGCAGCATAAAGAATAAAAAAGGAAGTTTGTCTTCCTTTTTTTCTTGGAAAAACACCACAAAAAAATCGTTGATTTTGCTAATTCATTGTTGTATATTATTAGCGCTGTCTTGAAAAGACGCGGGCCCATAGCTCAGTTGGTTAGAGCGCGCCCCTGATAAGGGCGAGGTCCCTGGCTCAACTCCAGGAT
>JAAZFO010000004.1 GCA_012511695.1 Erysipelotrichia bacterium
GTATCAATATTTACGGATACCCAGATGTAAATTTCGTTTTAAAAGACGGAACTATAAATAATAAATTAGAATTAGAAATTTATAAGCGATATTATGTTCATTTAAAAATTGAAGCTCCGAAATATCTTCCCGGTATTGAACGCAAATTCAATTTCAATTATGAAACCGAGGATTTTAATTTTAAATATGAGAGTTCTAGTCCGGTTTCGAAATCCTTGACTTATATTTTGATTCCTTATCAATTAAATGAAAGCAGTGAATTTAAAATAATGTACGAAAGCAAAGAATATACAATTGATATCAAAATAACAAATTATGATTTTGTTAATAATCATGCGAGTAAACCGACTATCGAAGACTTAGAAAATAAGTTTCCGGCCTTTAAAGAAATGATTGATTCTATTCAATACCATACCTTTGCTTCCCCCTTTCTAGGCGAAGACCCGAAAGGAAGTTATGGGGGAAATACATATTTTAATTACTACCAATATATACGTTCTTTTGAAGAAGAATATGATCTAGAATATTTAGATTATTTACTCGATTCGATTTATTATCCAGCCTCTTTAGATCTTGCCATTCCTAATATTGCTTCTAAAGAAATGAGAATGACTTATGATGGAATTGATAAAGTATTAGAGAATGCTCCTCGCTCAACAATTAGCGACTTTAAAGTTGGCACTAATATAATTGATCCAGAACATACAGCGCCGACTAATCCCCTTTTAAATCTCAATTTTCACGCTGTGCCTTTACAGTATGAAATTCAAAGTGAAGAAATGAGCAAACAAAGAGATAATTATCTTCAAAGCACATACTATTTATTGACTGCAAAATATCCTGAACAATATCTCACATACTCTTCTAGTGAGCTAACAATTTTGATTATTCAAATTGGTGAAACTCATGTGCAAGGGTATTTTGAAGATGAGACATATTGCTATCAGTTAAGCTGCGATTATCAATAAAAAACAGGCGTTTAAGATAAAATACCTGTCTTTTACATATTAAATAGTTTTAAGGCAATTGTTTATTTATAATTGCCAATTGGAATATATTTGATAATTCCTTTTTTATTTTTGACACAGTTACGTCCGTCATAAACGATCTTATTTTGGTAATCTGCCTCAGCGATTTCTTCCCACTCGGTAAGAACAAAAACGATCTCACTTTGTTCAATTGCTTTTTGGGCGGTCTCATATAATTTAACCTCTAAGCCAGTCTTCTTAAAATTGTTCATTCCGACCGGATCATAAGCATGGATAATCGCACCATCTTTTTCTAAAAGTTTTATTAAATCTAGTGATGGGGCTTCTCTTAAATCATCAGTATTCGGTTTAAACGTCAAACCTAAGACAGTGACATTTTTGCCATCAAATCTGCCAAGACTTTTTCTTGCTTCATAAAAGAGTTTTGTTTTTTGTAGAGCATTGACATCAATTGCAGCTTTGATCGTTTTCATCTCATAGCCGTATTTATTTTGGGCCAAATGATAAAGTGCTTTGGTGTCTTTTGGAAAGCACGAACCTCCATAACCGATCCCGGCATGCAAAAACTTATCTCCGATACGAGGATCAAGGCTCATTCCCTTTGTCACATCTTTGATATTCGCTCCAACTAGTTCACACAAATTAGCAATCTCATTGATATAAGAAATTTTTAAATCAAGAAAATCATTAGTAGCAGAGTTAGTCATTTCTGCCGAGCGACGATTCATGACGACCATTGGCAGTTCGAAAGGTTCATAAAGCGCTAGAAGTGTTTCTTTTGCAAAATCATCTTCAACACCAAGAACAATTCTTTTGGCATGAAGCGTATCTTTTACTGCATTACCTTGAGCGAGAAATTCTGGATTAGAAGCAACAGAGATTTTAACTCCACTCTTTTTTAAGTTGGTCTTAATATAATCTTCAACTTCATCATTTGTTCCAATTGGAACAGTTGATTTAACAACGACGACACAATCTCTTGTGACGTTCTCTGCGATTTGCCGAGCGACCGCACGAACAAATGATAAATTAGCAGTTCCGTCTTCTTGTTCAGGTGTACCAACTCCAATAAAAATAACATCTGCGTCGGAATAAGCTTTTTTATAATCGGTTGTGTAAGTTAATCTATGTTCGTTTTTTACCATCAGTTCTTGAAGACCGGGTTCGTAAATCGGACTGATGTTTTTTCGTAAGGTCTCAACCTTCTTTTCATCGACATCGACACAAGTGACGAAATGTCCCTTCTCGGCAAGACAAACCGCGGTGACTAAACCGACGTATCCGGTGCCTGCAATTGTAATTTTCATTTGTTCGTTCTCCTCTTCCATTTTAAAAATTCTTTGATTCCGTCTTCAAAACTGATACTAGGCTTATAATTCAATAATCTAGCGGCTTTTGAAATATCAGCATAAGTTCCTTCAACATCCCCTGCTTGCATGGGAAGATGATTGAACTTGGCTTTTTTGTCCATCACTCGCTCGATGATTTGAACCATTTCTTTGAGCTTGATTGGGCTATTTGAACCGAGATTAATAATCTCATAAACACTTTCATGGTCTTCAAGATACTTTATTGAAGCTTCAATTCCTGAAACGATGTCGTCGATAAATGTGTAATCTCGAAATGAAGTCCCATCGCCATACAAGTCGATTGGACGATCTTCTTCTAAAGCACTGACAAATCGATTGATCGCTAAATCCGGTCTTTGACGAGGACCATAAACCGTAAAAAACCTTAGTAAAATAATGTTTAAATGATAAATCTCATGGTAGACATGAGCTAAAACCTCATTACTTTTTTTACTAGCAGCATAAGGAGAAATCGCTTTATCAACATTATCCACTTCGCTAAATGGCATCTTTTCATTTTTCCCATAAACACTTGAAGAACTCGCTAAGACTAGTTTTTTTATGTTGTGCTTATGAGCTTGTTCTAAAATGATATTTGTTCCGATGAGATTGCTCATTGCATAACCGATTGGATCTTCTAGCGATGGACGAACCCCGGCTTTGGCTGCGAGATGAACAATATAATCGATATGATTTTCAGTGAATATTTTCTCCATCATTTTTTCATCGCAAATATCGCTTTCGTATAACTTATAGTTAGGATCTTTTAAATGAGGAGAAACATTTTCTCTTTTAAGGGCTGGATTGTAATAATTATTAAAATTATCAATGACGATAATTTGATGCCCTTTGGTCAATAGTGAATCCGCAAGTGAGCTGCCAATAAAACCAGCTCCTCCAGTAATTAAATAAACTTTTTTCATATTCATCCTCATTTATTATTATAAATGTATTTTTCCTTTTGTCTTGCATTTTATCACTATTAGATTATTTTTTAATTAGTTTTACCCTGCACGATGTATATAATTAACTCATGAATAAAAATATAAACTCTCAAAATCACGACCTCGAAAATCACAACGAGACAAACTCTTTTTCTGATATGACAGATTCTTTTAAAAAGAAAGGAACTTTAGTTTACAAAATATTTTCGATAGTGAATTTAAGTGCAATTTTAATTTTTGCAACGCTGTTATTTGGTGTTTTTTATGGATTGGCTTATTTTGGTCAAATGTACGCGCGTGTTGCCTTGGTGATGATGATTTTAGTTGGAGCATCATGCGCGTTTTTAATTTTAGAAATTGCTCTCCGTAAACTCGATAAAAAAGTCGCGATGATGAATTTTGGAAACGCGATTACTCCTCTTTCTTTTTCTCTTTTTGGTTTAGCTTATGTGATAACCTTTAACGTTGAAGAATTTATGTCTTTCCAAATCATTGCCTTTATTTTTGTTACCATTATCGGATTTCTTTCTGGTATCGGCTTTATTTTAACCGGTGTCTTTTCATCCAAGAACTTTATAAAAAGAAAAAAAACGTTGCAAATATCGTTTGTTTTGTGGACTTTTCTCGCCATCGTCTCATTTGTTATTACCGCTATAATTGCGGGCACTCGTGCCGGTGGAAATGGAGAGCTTTTTAGCGTTGCGTTTGTAATGATCGCCCTCATGACGGTGATATTTATTTCAGGAATTATTTCAATCGTGTCTTTAAGAGAACAATAATGAGAAAAAGGACGAAAACATTTTTTGAATCTCCAATCCTGTGGGTTCTTTCTTTTTATTTGATTAGTTTTTTACTTGGTTCAATTCCAAATTTATTAAGAATCGCGCAATCAGAAATTAACCCCAATGGTGTCTTTCATAAAATCGAAAACAAAGTCAAAGAAACATTAAAAAAAGATTCTAGGGATTTAAAGCAAATTGAATATCTTGGGATAAAAGAAAATAAACTTTTAGTCGGCGCTTCTTCTTATGAAGATATCTATAATTTTCATTTATTGGAATATAGCTTTGCTATGAACACTACGGAAGAAGATATTTTTCAACACCTCAATAAAAAAGGTTTTACAAATATCAGCTTTACAAATAATGTTTTCAAGCAACTCGATTCATCCAATGAATTAAAAATTCCTTTTGAATTAAACGCTTTAGAATACACTGTTAAAAACAGACTCCATTACATGAATGAATATAATCGGATTTCACGATTAGAGTGTGGAATCGTAAACGGGAATGTTTATTCATTTTTATTCGATGAAGAAAATGAAGAAACTATTTGTTATAACTATTTTTCTAATGAATTTAAATACGTGACTTGCAACATTTGGAAATCCAAATAAAAGGACTAATTATAAAGAAGTCTTAAAAATAGCAGTGAGCATGGTAATAATCGCAATCGGAAAGATGCCTCAACGAAATTTATAAATGTTCTTATCTTCGTTAGTTAAAACGAATTACCGTGTCTTTTTATATCTAATGACGTCTAGTTAATTCTCATTAATCTCACTGAGAATATCTTGCGTGACAGGCAATAATTTAAGATTTTTCCATTTGTTACTTTTGTAGAAAATGATAATGATTATAAAAGCGACAATAGTTGAAGCCGGATATGAAATGGTAATAAACCATAAAGGCATATTATAAATTCCTGAGATAATAATCCAAGGAATTCTAATGAGCAAATTACCTGCTAAATAAGTATATAATGCCCAATTGCTATGACCACTACCTGCAGCTAAATTGTTAAATGGATTTAAGAAAATGCAAAGCAAAAGATCGAATCCAATGATTAATGAGCGATACCAAACTTCATCGATGATCCATTGATCAGATGTGTAAATACTCGCAATTTTTCCACTGGCAAGGACAATTGGTAAAGCATAAAAAATAGTGAAAATTGCGATATATAAAACACCAGCCCAAACAACTTTTTTAGTTCGATCAATTTGAAATGCTCCGAGATTTTGTGCGCACGCTGCTTGAACTGCTAAACCAAATGCAATAGCAGGGACATAAGCTAGATTAGTGATTCTATCGCTTATAGCGATGACTTCACTAGCGTTTGATCCACGAATATTAACGACCGCTAAAATAACGATAAAAGAAATTGTAATCAACGCTTCTTGAAGAGCAAGGGGCCAACTGAATTTGAGAATTCTTTTAATCGTCAGACGATTGATTCTAATCTTTCCAACTCGTTTTCCTTTTAATTTAAAACCGAAGATATAAATCGCGGCGATGATCGTGCTTAAAACATAAGAAGAAACACACGCTAGAGCAGCCCCTTCGCTCTTCATTTTTAAAACATAAATAAAGACGACGTCTAAGATGATATTAAACGCTAAACCTAGAAACGTATAAATGAATGGAAAAACCGAATTTCCAGTGCCGCGAAAGGCAGCGTTTATGATATAAACCAAACCAATAAATGGTAATGTGAGACATTGAATGAGCAAATAGCGGACCGCAGTATCATGTAAAGAAGAATCAATATTTAACAAATCAACAATTTGATGAGAAAATGCCGCAGTGATAATGCCTAAAGCAAGTGATAAAATTCCAATAAAAAAGGAAAAAGTAATAATTGAAATTTTAGTATTTTCTTTATCTTGAGCGCCATAATATTGACCAATTAAGAAAGTGCCTCCAACACTGAGACCAGATATAAGAGCGGTGATCAGACTAATCGGAGTAAGAGCAGAAATAACTGCCGCTATTTCATCACCGGCATCAGCCATATAAAGAATAAAAATATCGACCGCATTATAAAAGTAAGTCGATAAATAAACAAAAAACGTTGGAAGAGCGAAGAGCAATAGTCCTTTCCAAATCGGACCCTTAAGCAAACGTTTTTTATCCATCTCAAAAAACATTATAAATTATAATTTATTAAAAAAGTAAAAAAAGACACGGAATCGTATCCGTGTCTAATTTTTCAAGGCTAGACGTCAATTATTGGA
>JAAZFO010000031.1 GCA_012511695.1 Erysipelotrichia bacterium
CTCCGGCTAAAACGGTATTAAAGCCTTGCGGTAAGCGCATCACAAAGTCATAAGCATTGGCGATTTTTGCGGCTTCATACACTTCTTCATCGGTGGCGTCTAGTCTGCCGTAACGGATGTTTTCCATCACCGTTCCCGTAAAGAGATTAACATCTTGAAGAACAACCCCTAATGAGTGGCGTAAATCAGCTTTTTTAATTTTATTAATGTTGATGCCGTCATAACGAATTTTTCCATCCGCAATACTATAAAAACGATTGATTAAATTAGTAATCGTCGTCTTACCAGCGCCAGTCGCTCCAACAAGTGCGATCTTTTGACCAGGATAAGCATAAACAGAAACATTTTTTAAGACGAGTTTTTTGCTGTCATAACTAAAGTCGACATTTTCCATGACGATATCACCTTTTAGTTCCGAATAAGTAAGGGTGCCATTTCTATGGGGGTGCTTCCAAGCGTAGTCTCTTGTTCTTTGGGTTGTTTCTTTAAAAGTCCCATCGCTATTTTTCTTAATGTTTACTAAGGTGACATACCCCTCATCTTGTTCGACGACTTCATCTAAAAGGTCAAAGCAACGCGAAGCGCCCGCTGTTCCCATGACGAGGAAAGTGATTTGTTGTGAGAAGTTATTGACGTTATTAGCAAACATCCTTGAAAGCATTAAGAAAGAAACTAATAGGCCATAAAAACTAGCCGCTGTAATCGGTCTAAGTCCACCGGTAATCGTTAAGTTATACGTATTTGGAGTGAGATAAAGTACACAGCCAAGTAAAGCGACAAAAACATAAATAAAGTTACCGATGTTGCCATTAATTGGCCCCATGATATTACCGTAAATATTAGCGGTCGTCATATTTTGACATAGCTCATCATTGAGTTTGGCAAAGTCATTAAAACTTTCTTCCTCATGGGTGAATACCTTGATGACCCTTAAGCCAGTAATACTTTCTTCGATATTACCTTCGACTTTCCCTAAACTCTGTTGTTGCGCTACAAAGTAGCGGGACGTCCGCCCACCGATAAACTTCGTATTTAAAAACATGGCGATAGTGCCCGCTAAAACAACAAGAGTTAACCAAACGGAAAAAGAGAGCATTACTAAAATCGAAGAAACAATCGTTAAGCCAGTCGCTACCATATTTGGTAAGGACTGTGAGACGAATTGCCTAATCGTATCGATGTCATTTGTATATAAAGACATCGTCTCTCCGTGTTGGTGAGTATCAAAATATTTAATCGGTAAGTTTTGCATGTGTGAAAACATCTCAATCCGGAAATGATTAAGATATTTTTGAGCGACAATTGCCATTGTCTTATTCCACGTATAAGAACAGAAAATACCGACAACATAAATCAAAGCTAAGATGATAATTAATTGCGTGGCATTAGTATTAACGGGAATAGCTTCAAATAAATAAATTCTAAAAGAACCAGTGAAGACATTAACCGAGCTATCGAGCGTATAATCAGAAAGAGCAACCGTTAAGGTCTGCGTGATAAAGTTAGCGAAAATACTCCCGGAAAGATTGACAAAAATCGATAATAACAAAGTGGTAAAGGAGACAATTAATTCCCATTTGAAGTTTGCCCAAAGCGACTTCATCAAGCGTTTGATGGTTCCTTTTTTAGGCTTGCCAAATGAGCGTCTTCTGCGACCCATAGCTTTCATCTTAATGGCCCCCTTTCTGCGTTTGTGAGACATAAACTTCTTGATAGATTTCATTACTATCGAGGAGCTCCTTATGTGTGCCAACCGCATTGATTTCTCCGTTATCTAAAACGATGATTTGATCAGCGCTTTCAATCGAACTAATCCTTTGAGCGATCACAATTTTAGTCATCCCAGATAAGTCTTCTTTTAAGGCTTTTCTAATACTTTTATCGGTTTTGGTGTCGACCGCAGAAGTCGAGTCATCCAAAATCAAAATGCGGGGTTTTTTTAAGATAGCACGGGCGATACAGAGGCGTTGTTTTTGTCCGCCTGAATAATTAGCGCCCCCTTGTTCGACGACGCGGTCAAGTCCTTCTTTACCGGCGATTACTTCCGTTACTTGGGCGATTTCAAGAGCGCGAATAATTTGTTCATCAGTCGCATTTTGATCACCCCAAAGCATATTACTCCTAATCGTCCCTGAGAAGAGATAGTTTTTTTGCAAGACGACGGCGACGGCATCTCTAATCGTCTTTAAGTCATAAGCATCAACGCTATGCCCACCGACTAATAGTGATCCCTCGCTTACATCATAAAGGCGCGAGATTAAGTTTACTAAGGTCGTTTTACCAGCGCCAGTTGAGCCGATAATGCCGACGAATTCACCAGGCTTAATTTTAAGATTAATATTTTTAACCGCGAAGCGCTCCGCTTCTTTTTTGTACTTAAAGGAAACATTATTAAAAACGACGGCTCCGTCCTTAACTGAAAAGAGAGGATCTTCTGGATTAACAATCGTCGGCTCTTCGTCTAAGACTTCGCTGATCCGGCGAATCGATTCGATCGACATCACTAACATGGTGATGACCATTGTAATCATCATAATCGACATCAAAATCTGAATGCCATACGTTAAAACCGCCGACATTTGTGGAATACTTAATTCACCCCAAGCCCATTGGTTTGGACCGAGAACCTTGACGGTTTTAAAGATGATAATCGAAGCAAAGTATAAACACAAAAGATAAACAGCGTGAATGGCGGTATTCATCATCGGATTAATTAAAACGACAATTTTTTCGGCTTTGATAAAATCATCAGCGACCGCATGAGAAGCCTTGGCAAATTTTTCTTTTTCATAGTCTTCTCTGACAAATGATTTAACGACACGCATTCCAGAAACGTTTTCTTGGATCGATTCGTTTAGAGCGTCATAACGTTTAAAAACCCGTTTGAAATATTTCATCGCTGCCCGAGCGATAAACCAAAAGAAAAAGCCAATAATCGGAATAATGACAACAAAAAGCCACGCTAAGCGCCCACCAGTAATAAAGGCCATCGTCGCGGAGAAGAGTAAAATTAAGGGCGCACGAATGAAAATTCTAAGGACCATCCCAAACGACCGTTGGGCGTGACCGACATCAGTCGTCATTCTTGTGACTAAGCTAGAA
>JAAZFO010000005.1 GCA_012511695.1 Erysipelotrichia bacterium
GATCAGTCGAGCATTATTACAATTTTAGTCGGTCAAGATGTCGATGAGGAGATCAGTAAAGAAGTTACTGATTTAGTCACAAAAAAATTCTCGGATCTAGATTTTGATATTCGTCGCGGTAACCAACCACTTTATTCTTTCTTAGTCGGTGTTGAATAAACTCGCGTTAAATAATGTTAAAATAGATAGCAATCTTATGATTGGAGGTTGCTATTATTGTTTTTTTATGGTTATTTAGTAGTGTATATATTTTTCAAAATAAAATGAAAGGAATTATTATGAAACAAAAAAAGAAATTTTTATTTGTGTTCACCGTGTTAACTTTTTTGTCTCTTTCGGCTTGTAACCTTTTTGGGCAGCCAAAAGATCAGTTTTTAGAAGATATTAAAAATGTCCCTGTAGAAAGTGATGTCGACCTCTTAGAAGAGTTGACCATTGTCAATGGCGACACAGGAGTTTACGGAAACATTTACCTTCCTGAAGAAGTTAATGGAGCTGTCATCTCCTGGTGGAGTTCTGACCACGATGTTATTTATCCTTATGAATATGATACGGTGGCCGCTGGTGAAGTCATCAGACAAAACCAAGATGTGACCGTCTCTTTAAAAGCTAAAATTCATAAAGATGGCGTGATTACTAAATTCGAACAAGAAGTTCTCGTTAAAGAAGCCCCTTATCAACTCGAAGATGATGACTTTGAAGCTTACTTATTTGGCCATTTCGTCGGCGAAGCATACGGTAGGTCCGAAGGTGGCACTAGAATCGCCACCGGCGAACAGATGTTTTTTGCCTTGGCCGATGTCGATGAAGGTTTTCACTTCAAAGATTTAAATGGCTCAAAAATGAACGATCTCAAACCCGTTTTATCGAGTGCCGTTGGTGAAAGAGGGGTTAGAGACCCGTTCATTTGCCGCTCCCCAGAAGGTGATACCTTTTATTTAATCGGTACTGACTTAAGTGTTTATACTCGCGGTGGTTGGGGCAACAATACCGGAGCGCAAAAATTCACCATTACTGGAAGCCATTCCATCGTTTTATGGGAATCGCATGATTTAGTAAACTGGACTGAAGGGCGCTTAATTGTAGTGGCGAGTCCAGATGCGGGGATGGCCTGGGCTCCAGAAATGATTTATCACGAAGAATCAGGGCAATATGCCATCTTCTTTTCTTCGACTATCTTAAACGAAGCAAAAGATGCCATCCACGAACGCGACTGTATCTATTACACGACGACAAGAGATTTCACGCATTTTTCCGAGACGAAAAAATTTATAAAAAATCAACCGTATCCAGCTGGTCAAGAAGATCCGCAAAAAAATTCAGATTCTCCACAAGCGATCAATAATGATGAAAGAAAAATTATTGATGCCGCGGTGATGAAAATCGATGATTACTATTATTCGGCCACCAAAGATGGTGATAACCATGAAAACAATGGTGGGATCCTCATTCAAAGAACCCAAGATTTATTTGACGTCGATAGCTGGGAAAAAGTGATGAATTTACAAGATCTTGGCTATAGAGTCCAAAACCGTGACGCGAATAACAAATGTTTAGAGGGGCCAGAATGGTTTTATTTTAACAAGTCAGAAAGACGCGATGAGGATGTTCCTGAAATCGGTTTAATGGTCGATTATTACGCGAACACGAGTGTCGGGTATATTCCGTTTTCCACGACTGATATTGAAGACGTCACCAATGCTAATCAATCTTGGAGACAATTGGCTTCGCCGACTGAATATAGTTGGGATGCCCAAACTAAACGCCACGGCACTATTTTAAGAATTACGGCCTCAGAAGCCGAACGCTTAAAAGAAGCTTATCCAAATTCTTAACTAACTCAGTTAGTTTAAGAAAAAGAGTAAAATAATGAATGAAGTTTTAAGAGACCGCTA
>JAAZFO010000032.1 GCA_012511695.1 Erysipelotrichia bacterium
AAACTTAAGGCGATGAATATTAATGGCCAAAGGGGCGAGCCATCAGGTTTCATAAAAAATGTGCCGATAGCGATGAAAACAGCAATCAACGTTTGTAATAAATAAGATACTAGTTCACCTTTGAGATCTTTAGTGTCGATGACAGTTTTTTTGATGGTTCGCTTTTCGACGTGGTTCACAGCCAGGGCCGTGCCGGCCCAATCACGAATTAAATCAGATATTTTCAGCCAATAAACACCTTTACCAGGATCGTGCACTTTGACGCGTTTGCCTTTTCTTTCACTTAACAAAACAGCGTGAGCCATTTCATTTTGTTTAACCGTCGTTAAAATCATTGGGAATTCAGTTAAATAACTTAAATCGGCTTTATCTTCAAATCTTGCACCGATTAAAGTCACTCCATATCTCTCAGCGATTACCAATAGATCTTGATAAGAATAAGGTCCGTGGGTCTCGTCTTCATTTAAGTAGAGATAATCGTCATCTTTTTGGACAATGGCAAGGAGCATTTTAAGAGCGGCTATGCCGCAGCTTTCCTCTGTGATCTGTGGGATATATTGCATTTATAACCTCCTATTAAGTTAATAGGTAGGCAAAATGATTTTTTTCCAAAAAAAGAATAAAAATTAAAAAATATCTTTAGCGAGTTTTATTCCTGCTTTTCTCTTAAGCTTTAATTTTAAAAAACGAACTAAAAAAGTAGACCCATTTTTGCGCGTCTACTTTTATACTATTGTTTCATCAGATTTATGCTTTGAATGTTTTATTAAATTTTGCTAAAAGAGTATCATCTTTTTTAATAGCATCACGATATTTTCTCAGCATATCTTTTTGCTGTCTATTTAAGCTGCTCGGCATTTTTATGTCTAAATGGACATATTGGTCGCCCGGTCTTTTAGAGCGCAAATCCTTGACACCATGCCCACGCATTCTAATGACTTGTCCGGGCTGGGAACCAGCGGGAATATTTAAAGACACTTTTCCATAAACAGTTGGAATCTCAACATTAATTCCTAAAATAGCATTGAAAAAATCAACTGGAAGTTTGAGATGAATATCATTACCTTCTCTTTTGAAGTGGTTGTGAGGTTTGACATTGACTTCAACGAATAAGTCGCCGTTTTCTCCACCATTGATCCCTCTTTGACCCATCCCTTTAACCCGAATTTGTTGACCATTATTAATGCCAGGAATAATGTGGACTTTGATCGTTTTTTTAACGCGATTAAAGCCGCGGCCATTGCATTTTGGACAGTTGTTAGTAATAATTTTACCTTTTCCTTCACAACGAGAACAAACTTCTTGTTGCTCAACCATTCCAAATAGACTCCGGCGTGTTACCTTGACATAACCATGCCCGGCACAGTTTGGACAAGTTTGAATATCTTTTGGTGTTTTAGCGCCACTACCGTGACATTGCGCACACGTTTCATCGATCGTTAGTGGTAATTCAATATCGCGCCCTGAGATTGTATCCATAAAATTGACTTTCACCCGCATAATAGAATCATTCCCGCGTCGCGGGCCTGTATGCGGTCGCGCAGTCCGGCGCCCACCACCAAAGAAAGACGAGAAGATATCGCCTAAATCAACATCGCCTCCAAAGCCGAAACCACCCTCAAACGGATTGCCGCCAGGTGCACTTGCTCCCTGTTCAAAAGCTGCCCAACCAAATTGATCGTAAGCACTTTTTTTCTGGGTATCATACAAGATATCGTAAGCTTCTTGTACTTCTTTGAACTTCGCTTCATTGCCCGTTTCTTTATTGTCGGGGTGAAACTTCTTAGCTAATTTACGGTAAGCACTTTTTATTTCATCTTTTGAGGCAGTTTTTTTTATGCCTAATGTTTCATAAAGATCTCTTTTATCTGCCATTATTTACCTTTCTTTTTTATACACATATAGGGGCATTTGCCCCTATACTGCATAATAATTTTTATGATTGTTAATTATTTTTTGTGAAATCAGCGTCGATCACATCATCGGGATTACTCCCGGGACTACTGCCATCAGTTTGGTGATTGGCATCACCGGGACCATCGCCTTGACCAGGCTGTCCTTGTTGTTGCATAGCAGCTGCTGCTTTTTCGAGTTCATCGATTCTTGCTTTAATCGTCTCCATATCGTCATTGTCTAGTGCTGTTTTCAGCTCATCGCGTAATTTTTGCGTTTGTTCTTTTTGCGCAGCATCCATAGTCTCGCCTTGCTCTTGCAAAGCTAAGTCAATGTCACTAATGAAGCTTTCAGCTTCATTCCGTAATTCGATATTTTCTTTGCGTTTTTTATCTTCTTCAGCATTTTCTTCCGCTTCTCTGACCATGCGATCAATTTCTTCTTTCGAAAGACCGCCTGTCCCAGTAATCGTAATATTTTGTTCTTTTTGGGTGTCTAAATCTTTAGCGCTAACTTTAACGATTCCATTAACATCGATCGAGAAGGTAACTTCAATCCGTGGTTGCCCACGTCTAGCGGGATTAATGCCAGTTAATTGGAAGTGACCTAATAACTTATTATCTTGAGCCATCGGTCTTTCGCCTTGAAAAACCATGATATCAACTGCGGGTTGATTGTCCGCGGCCGTTGAAAAAATTTGACTCTTGGTCGTTGGAATAGTCGTATTACGAGTAATTAATGGCGTTAGTACGCCTCCGAGAGTTTCTATGCCTAAGGTTAAAGGGGTCACATCGAGCAGGACGACATCTTTAACATCGCCAGCGACGACACCACCTTGATAAGCAGCACCAATGGAAACCGCTTCGTCAGGATTAATACTAAGATTTGGCTTTTTGCCAGTTAAATTAGTTACTAATTCTTGAACAGCGGGCATGCGGATTGAGCCACCAACTAATAAGATTTGATGTAGCTCGTTAGGATCTAAATCAGCATCGCTTAACGCCCTTTTAACTGGTCCTTCACATCTCTTTAATAGATGTCTAGTTAATTCTTGGAATTTAGCACGCGTCAAACTGATTTCAAAGTTGACAGGTCCAGCAGAGGTCATCGAAATGAACGGTAAAGAAATAACCGTTTCAAGTAAAGATGACAATTCGATTTTAGCTTTTTCGGCGGCTTCTCTAATTCTTTGTAGTGAACCTTTGTCAGAAATATCGACATCGGATTGAATCTTGATTTGCGCTTTTACCCAATCAGCGACGACTTGATCCCAGTCATCACCACCGAGGCGATTATCGCCAGCTGTAGAGACAACTTCAAAAGTGCCATCACCGATATCAAGAATGGAAACGTCAAAAGTCCCGCCCCCTAGGTCAAAAACTAAAATCTTTTCGCTTTTGCCAGTTTCTAAACCATAAGCTAAAGCAGCGGCCGTCGGTTCGTTAATAATTCTCACGACATCTAAGCCAGCAATTTGACCGGCATCTTTTGTCGCTGTTCTTTGAGCATCATTAAAGTAAGCAGGGACAGTAATGACTGCCTTTTCGACTGCGTGACCGAGATGCGCTTCAGCATATTTTTTCATGTAAGTTAAAACTTTTGCCGAAATTTCTTGGGGTGTAAAAGATTTATTAATACACTTAATATCAATTTTATCTGTTTGTCCCATCATTCTTTTAATCGACAAAACGGTGTCTGGATTAGTGACCGCTTGTCTTTTAGCGGCATTACCCATGATTTCTTCGCCACTGGCCTTAAAAGCCACGACAGAAGGAGTCGTCATGGTGCCTTCTGGATTAGGGATAACTTTAACCGTGCCATCAGCTTGCAAATAACTGACGACAGAATTGGTGGTACCTAGGTCGATACCTAGAATAATTTCTTTTGCCATATTTTAATTCTCCTTTTTAGGCGCCGATTAGTCGGCGCTCTTTGTGTTAGTATTTGGACTATTTACTTTATTTTTGCTCACTGACACCATCGCGGGTCTAATGAGACGATTATGAATTTTATAACCATTGCGATAAATTTTAACGACGCGATCTTCTTTCCCGTCAGTCTCAGCGGTATCAACAGCATTCATCGTTTCCGCTGAAAATTCATCACCGAGTTTTGGAGCGACTTCTTCGACTCCTTCATTTTCTAAAACGTTGACTAGATTGCGATAAATGAATTTAAACCCCACTAAATAGTTTTCGAGTTCTTTAGTTGCTGGTTCATTGCCAAGAGCAGTTTGGAAGCTATCGAGGACTGGTAATAAATCTTCAACAAAGCCAATTGCCCGATATTTAATCGCTTCAGAATGTTCTTTTTGCAAACTATTCCTTAAGTTTTTAATATCAGCGTATGCGCGATAATATTCATCTTTCCAATGATCGACTTCGCTTTTGAGTTTAGCGAGTTGCTCATCTACTGATTTGGGCTTTTTCTTTTCTTTGTTTTTAGAGTCTTTGCAATCACAAGACTCTTC
>JAAZFO010000033.1 GCA_012511695.1 Erysipelotrichia bacterium
CTTCTTGGGTCAACGTTGAGATGGAAACTGACATCGATAGTCGCATCGAACTTAACAGTGGAAGTTTCCTTCACCAAAGCACATGCTTCTTCGATGGTGTAAAGTTTGTTGGCGTCGATTTTAGTAGCGGCTGCTCTATATTTTTTTCCTCTAAACATAGTGCTACCCCCTAATCAGCGATGAAGACGCCCATATTTTTGGCGCTTCCTTCTACGATCTTCATCGCGACCTCAACGTCTTCGCAATTAAGATCTGGGAGCTTATACTCAGCGATTTGTCTGAGTTGGTCTTTAGTGATTGTGCCAACTTTTTCCTTACTACCTACGGCGCTCCCTTTACTAATGCCAGCAGCTTTGAGAATTAAACCTGCTACTGGTGAGGTTTTAACCACAAAGTCGAAAGTTTTATCTTCGAATGCGGTGATGATAACCGGAACTATTTCTCCACGCCTATCTGCGGTTTTAGCATTAAAATCAACACAAAATTTACCCATGTTGACGCCAGCAGAAGCGAGCTTTGGACCTGGTTTTGCTTCGCCACCAGCAAGTTCTAGTTTCACAACTTTTGCGATTTTTTTCACTGGACTTTCCTCCTTATAGATTTGTCAGTGTCGTGGGTATTCGAATGATCGCCATTCTACCACAATGGATGGTGTATACGTGCGCTTACGCTCTCTCATAGCGCAAGACGACATGCCCAATAATAATATCAAAATATGCCTCTGTATTGCAAGCACTTTTATAATTATTTTTTAGGAATGCATTTATTTAGGCGTTTAACGCTTTTATTTCCGCAGTAAAATATCGCTAAAAAACATTTTTATCGACGGGCACAAAGCTTTTTATGCCCTTACATAACCTCCATATTTTTTATAATTGTTCGCTTAAATAGCCGCCGAAACCCCAGCTTAAAATGACAAATATAAGCTAGCAAAATTTTAACTAAATTAACCTTATTTTAAATCACGCTAACCACCTAATTGTTAACCTTAACTATAAGACGATACGCAAAGAAAAAGAAAATGGACGGTAATAAAAATAACCAAAACAGTTATTATTTACACAAAACTTCTCGTATGTTTATAAAAATCCTACACACTTTTATGTTAATAAACTTTGATTGTACTATTCGGTGGTTAAACAGATTTTGCTCCTTAGCAATCGTTACACTTATACTATTTTTTTGATAAAATTGCTTAGAAAATTTGAGGCCATTAATGTCACTACGCCTTAAAAAGTTCTTGAGAAATCAAAAGGTAGTAGAGCGTTTCATGAAAAGATTAACGATAATAAAAACCAAGAGTTGTTGTTAAGTGACTCTTGGTTTTTTTATTCCTTTATTTAAATTTACATTTTATCGATTTCAGAGAAATCAACTTCAACCTTAGTAGCGCGTCCAAAGAAGATCGTTTCTAATTCCACCACTTTGGTTTCGCGATCAATCGCTAAGATACGACCTTCGGTACCTTCTAGTGGACCATGAATGACTTTGACATAATCATCGACATTATACCGATCAAACATATCGGCATCGATTTCACCCATTCTCTTTAAGACAGGCTCAATTTGTTCTCTTGGAACTGGGAAAGGTTTAGTCCCCTTGCCAGAAGAGCCAACAAAGCCAGTCACGCCAGGTGTATTACGGACGACATACCATGCATGGTCAGTCATCACCATTTCAACAAAAACATACCCAGGGTAAAGGTTTTTCATTCTCGTCTTATCAGTGGGCATTCCATCTTTCATCACCGGCACTTCTTGTTCAGCGACGATAATACGGAAGATCAAATCTTGCAAACCCATCGACTCAACACGGCGATGTAAATTATCTTTTACCTTATTCTCATGGGTGGAATAAGTGTTGACGACATACCAGGCTTTTTCCCCTAGAGTAGTCGTTGATTTTTTTTCATCAGTTGTATCGGTCGTACTATCAGTAAATTTAACTTCTTCAGCCATTGTTTAACCTCTATCTATTAAACGCATTTTTCAAAGCGTCAATTAACTGTTTCCCTAAAGCATCTTCACCCATTAAGAGTAATCCCGTTAAAGCAGAAACGACGAGGACAACAATAATGGACGGAATCAACACATCTTTTTTTGGCCAACGGACACGTTTGCCTTCTTTGATGACTTCTTGAGTAAATTTCTTTATACCCATATCGTTTCCCCCTGCTACTTGCTAATTTTATGCACAGTCATCTTGTTACATGACTTACAATATTTCTTTCTTTGGAAGGCTTTGCCGCCTTCTTTTTTAATTGTGGTTGAATAGTTTCTTGAGAGGCACTCCTCGCAAATCAAAAGAACTTTTTCTCTCATCTTTTGACCCCCTATCACAATTAACTAATATACCTTATCATCACGCGCACACTTTGTAAAGCGATTTATGAATTTCAAAAGCAGCTAAATAAGGCCGTTGTCAGCCCTCTAATACGAGGATGGCTATAAAGCAAACTACCATCAATAAAACTAAGACTCCGCAGATGATTAAAATAGACCAAGGGAAATGAATGGTTTCGGTTTTGTGGTCAATAGGATAGCCTTCCCCTTCTGCGTTTACTTCTTGTTCCACTTCTTCTTCTAGTTGCGTTTTTAAATCATTATCTTGAGTCATCATAATCTTTCTCCCTAATAAAGTATTTATTACTGAACGCTAAGAAAGTCGTAATAAATACTGTGTCCAACAAGACGTTAAAAACCATGACAATTGCTTGAATAATAATAATCGCTAAAAAAGTTTGAAAACCAAAAGCCCACGCTTTCATCACCGAACCAAAGATAACAATAATGAAAAAATCAGCGAGAAAAGAGGCAAAACAAATATGGAGTGATGAAGCGATTAATTTTTGATTTTTCCCTTTGTAAAGTAAAGAAAATAATACCAAGCTCACAAAAATAACTAACGAGATAACCGGCACTAAAATCTTCCCTAAAAGTGGCACGCCATAAATCGAAGAAAACAGTGTAACCTCTTCGTTCATAATGACAAAGCCACTGATGATAATCCAAGTAATCGCAAAGGAAACAATCTCAATTATCGCCATTATTTTTTTGTTTTTTATAGTGAAGACAAGAGAAAAAATAAAATAAGAAGCTAACCCTAATAAGGTATAAATAGCGGTTATTTGTAAATAAGGCGGATACATTCTTGGATCAAAAATCAAATAACCGAGTAAGTCACTCCCCAACCCGATTAAAGCCCCGTAAATTGGGCCGAGTAAAATAGAGGAAAAAATAATTAATGCTGGCCCACCTAATGACAAACGAATAAATGGGGCAAAAGCTAAATAGTTGATGGCCACTACTTTTTGCATCACAATAGTGAGCGCCATTAATAAACCCGCTAAACTGATCTTTTGAATAGTTGTTAAGTTAGTTTTTATTAAGCCCATCTTATCAACCTCCTAATAACCCATTCTTCACATAAGCCGCAAATGCAATAGAGCCAGTAACAAGGATACAGTTATCTGGATATTTTGTTATCATTTCCCTTAAAACTTCTATGCCGTTTTCCTTGAAAGGAAAATCCTCAAGAAAGAGGTGATAATCTTCCTTTTTTCTTGCTCTTTCATGTGGGAAAGTTGTCAGGGTAATATCTTGACTATGCTCGCCTAAAAAAGCTAACATACGCTCAATATTTTTATCTTTAAAAGCAGCAAATAAGACATGAATATGACGGCTTTCTGCTACATTACTTAAAGATTTGGTCAAATTAAAGATGCCCTCTGGATTATGGGAACCATCAATAATTATAAGGGGTTGCTCACTGATGATTTCCATACGCACAGGGAGTGAAGTTTGCCCTAACCCTTTATCGATTTCCCTTTTAGTAACTAAAAACCTATCCAGCAATTTGTTCACCACCTCTAAAGCAATACAAGCATCTTTTAAAGAGTAATAGGCCGGGATATTTATTCTGAGATCTTTATAAACTGTATAGCCGAAATTGTATCCACGATTAGCATACATCACATTAACAGGTTCAACAGAGACGATGACTTGAGCTTTTTTATAGGCCGCTACTTCCACCACGGTATTGAGAGCCTCATCATCCAAAACACCAGTCACAACTGGGACTCTTTCCTTGATTATCCCTGCTTTAGTAAGAGCGATCTCACTAACAGAGCGCCCTAAACAAGTGGTGTGCTCAAGGGAGATTGAAGTGATGACGGACATGATCGGTGTAAAAATATTCGTCGCATCGATTTCGCCCCCCATCCCGCATTCAATAATTGCCAAATCACATTTTTGTTGTTGAAAATAAATTAAAGCAATATAGGTTTGCATTTCAAAAGGGGAGAGGTGATATTTTTTAAATAATTTATTGTTTTGTTTAATTAGTTTAAGGAAGTCTTCATCACTAATGTTCTGGCCATTAATAGTGATCATTTCGTTAACCTTAATTAAAAAAGGCGAAGTAAATAGTCCGACTTTTAAACCATGAGCCCGATAAATGTTTTTTAAATAATAGGCAGTGCTACTTTTACCATTACTGCCAGCGATATGGATTGAAGGGACGGTGTATTTAAAGCTAACTTTATGCAAAAAAGCATCAAAGTTTTCGCGTTGATATTCGTTATGACCAGGATCATCAAAATACGTTGTTAACTCAATAGCATCCATTTAGTGTTCACCATCTTTCAATTTACGCTCGATTTCTCTTTGTTTAATTGCCTCGCGCTTATCGTAGAGCTTTTTTCCTTTTGCAAGGGCGATTTCAATTTTAGCGAGACCTTTTTTTAAATAGACACGTGTTGGAATAATGGTGAAACCTTCTCTTTTAACCTTATCCTCAAACCATTTGATTTCTTTTTTATGCAATAGTAATTTGCGATTGCGACGGGGATCATGGTTAAAGATATTACCTTTATCATAAGGGCTGATGTGCATGTTCAAAACTTCCATATTACCTCGACGGATAATGACATAGGCATCACTTAACGAGCAGCCATGAGTTCTGAGTGATTTAATCTCCGTCCCCACTAAGGCCAAGCCACACTCAGTAAATGCGCTTAGAAAATAATTAAAATAGGCTTTTTTATTGCTCGTAATAATTTTAATACCGGTTTTAGTTTTAGCCATTTCATTCCTCTTTCGCGTGTCTTTTTAGTTTACCTAATAAACTATCATTTATATAAGAAAATGCAATCAATTGTTCTTTTTTATCTCCAAGTCCTATACAAAGTAAATAGATGGTAAAGAGCAAACAAATATAAATCGCAACCATAAAATGATCGACGAATAAAAGTTGTCTCATAAGAAATGAACAAATGATTCCGATTAGTACCGTTAGTGTCACACTCATGAATGTCTCCTTTGCCACGCCAAAAAAAGCGATATCAAAGTATTGCTTGGCACTTTTAACATTGTTCCCAATTAGTGGTAGCAGCCAATAAAGTAAGAAAAATATACTAGCGACTGCTATCATCACCACTTTCATCAAACCATCATTAAAAATTGGTAATGTTAAAGATAAAATTACTGCTAAAAATATACCTAATGATAAAGTAGCGCCCGTCCGTGTGATTTTACCAAAATTAAAATTAGTAGTGGTGTCTAGTGTCACTA
>JAAZFO010000034.1 GCA_012511695.1 Erysipelotrichia bacterium
GTACTCCTCGCATCGGCAGTTGATTCTATTAGCTCATCAAAGACCTCTGCAACTATCGTCACAACCTCTGACGGTAAATACAGTTTACGCTTAGGAGTAAAACTCTCCCCTAAACTAGACTTCTTAGAAAAATACTCAAAATACGCTTTACCTTCTTCATCAAAAGATAGTTTTTGGTATGGCAATAAAGAAATTTCGCTAAATCTACGACCAGTGCATGCTAACAAAGTCAACATTAGGATATAAGTTCGATATTTGTGTTCTTTAGGAACTTTTTGATATAACTCACCGATCACTTTAAACACATTAGGAGCAATCAGTTTATCTGACTCTGTTTCAAAGACTTTAGGATCATCTAACCGGACATGACCTAACCCACCTACACTAGAAGGACGCTTCATTTGAGAAAATTTATACTGCAATAAAGTTCGGCATAGATAATTTGCATCACAATGTGATGCAAATTCAGCAACGAACTTATGCAAATTGTAAGCTGAATTTTTACTATAATGCTTTGATATCAACAAACAGGCATTATCTAACACTTCTGGTGTAAGTCGAAGTAAGTCTTGTCCCAATTCAGATGCCGCATAAGCAACATAACTCACTGCTCCAATGAACATACGCTGATTTGCCAAGTTTTGATTTTTTCTGTGGAAACGCAAAATAAACAAAGACTTAACCACTACCGACCATTCATCCACTAAGGGAGTTGAACCTAATTTTGGTGATAGTCTAAAACTAATCGTAATTGCCTTTGAATTTCTATCCTTTCTCTTCAATAAACGGCCACCAGTAATCAACCATTCGTCTTCCTCCCACTTAACTGACTCAAAACCTTCTAAACGCATAAGTTTGGCTCTATCAGCTAATTTTTGTAAATTTGACTTTCGATCCTTCTCGATCTTATCAATAAAAGGAATCACTTTCGCTTTACGCTCAGAACGACCATCAAGCATTAACATCACCTCCGGAGCAAAGTGTAGCCACCTGTGCAACGGCAGCAATAACCTCGTCTAACTGAATACCTAAACGAGCATTTTCATACTTTTCTAAACGCTCTTCACGATTAGCTAGCAAACAGTCAAGCACATGCTCATGATCTGCATGGCGATACGGTTGAAATTTCGGGCATAAGTAACAAGAGTAAGGAGGGTCAAGATGACAGACACTTGATTCACCACACACCCCGATATTCACTTGCTCTTTAGGATTATGCTCATCAATGTATATTAGATGCTTATCTTCTCGCTCTGCATTCACTACCCCCTTATCATTCTCATCAATAATATTTCCTTTGAAGAAATTCAAGTATTTTGAAAACCCCTTAGCCATCGCTTTATCAAGGTGCTCTACAATTTGATTGGCGACTTCAAAATAAACGTGTACATGCTGTGTATCACTATGATCGAGAATTCTAGCCAACTCCGCTCTACTGATACCTTCTGCAACTAAACCAGTGGCAAGTGTATATCGTAGTCGCCTTGTCGTAATTTTTATAAGTTCTCCTGTAATCGGAGAGATAATGTTATGGCGTTTTATAAAACTTTTAAGCAACTCTGTAATCTGAGACGCCCACATATTAAAAGCATCATTCCAGTTCTTAGAATCTACAGCAGATTTATTTATACTTTTATTAATAAATAAGGGTTTCTCGATTTCTTTCACTTCTCCACCCACTTCGATAGTGAGTTTTGTCTCTTTTGATGCCTCAATAAGATTCAATACATGCTTTGCAATTTCTGGCTCTAAATATTCTTCCTGTAAGTCATCTCTTGAATTAAGTTGCCTTTTTTTAATCCTTGGTATTTTTAGGATGTAACACGGCATCACTGAGTCAGATGTAATCTCTAAAAAATCCTTTTCTTTTAAAAAAGTTAAGTTCGCTGGATTTCTTCCAAAAGCAATTGATAAAGCTAAGGCTGCTTTCTGCTGTAAATGATCATATTCTTTACTATCATCCTGTTTTAAAGCCTCAATTATGGGTTGTAACTCTAGTACTCTGTGTAAAGGACCACTATTATGCTCTGCTTGGCGCACTGCTTCACCTTTCGGATTCCCAGGAATTTCTAATCGCATTAATTCCTTAGCATAATCCTTGGAAAATCCAAGCTCAGAAAAATTTTCAGCGGACCAAATATACCATCGAACCGTCCTATATAAGACCCACAATTTATTCTTTGAACGTGCATTATTAATAGCTTCTTCCATGATAGCTATTAATCTGCCCTCAAACTCTTTTATATCTAAACTATTATCCAAAGAAAATTTCTCTTGACGTGAGATCACAAGAGCCGATACATCACTCCAAAATACACACCCTGCATGTGATGAAACTCTGGTTGCTTGATCTAAAACATGCTCTTTAATCGCTCGTTTTAAAAAATCATTTTTTATCTTAAAAAAATTCAATCTACTATGACGATAAACAACTGGTAAAATCCAACTATCACCACTTACATCAACCTTATTTCCTTCACGAGTAAAAAAATGTGTCCGAGTCTTAGGGTCATGAATTATTTTTTCTTGTACTTTGATTGCACTGATACTCATATGAGTCTCCAATAATTTTTTTCTGGTAAAGAGCTAAAGCTTTACGAGCATTCTCTTCTATTTCCTGAGCTATATAAACTGTTTGAGACTCTAGACTAGTATCACCTCTCAACAACGCTAGGGCCTGCCTTCTTCGCTCCTCCTCATACCCTGACTCACGCAACACTCTCTCTAAACGCATCGAGAATGTATGCCTTAATGATTTAGGTGTAAGAATACTTGGTAAAGAATCTGGATAGGCTTTTCTTAAACGAGTAAAAAACAAAGTCAATGATGAATGTGATAGTGGCTCACCCTCATCACTTAGAACCAAATAATCTGTATCTCGATTTGATCTCTCTTGAAGTATTTCTCGTTTTTCCATAATATATTTATCTAATATTCGTAAGAAATTATTTCCTTCTAAAGGTAAAATCCTCCCCATGCGTTTAATACTAGGTCTTGGATTTCTCTTATCCATAGGATCTAGAGGCCTACGCCTAACAGTAACTGAAGAAATAGCACCTATTTGTATATCCTCTACACGTAAACTCAATAACTCACCCGGCCTAAGGCCACAATTCAACATCAACATAACAATCACAAAATTTCGATACTTGAGAGGCTCAAAATACCCAAAAGAATCCGAAATTACTGGATTCAGGCATTGAAGTAAAAACTCAACTTCTTTGTCAGTCAACGACTTCAATAACACACCACTTGCTTTCGATGCATTAATAAATGAATTATCAATCCAATTAAGTAAGCGTTTTTTTACTGTCTCTAGGAGCTCATATTGCTTATCAGTAAAAGATAATTGTGAAAGGCTTACATCTATTCTCCATACAAGATATTGACGTACTGTAGCTAATCGATTATTAAATGTTTCCGGTGAAACAACAGTACCCACCTCAACCATATCTTTCCGTAAAAACTCAATCATCCCCCCCTTAAACTCAGCCTCTGTAAATAGATTTTTTGATTTTAAAAGGAATGGTAGTTCCAAATCTATTTGATTAATTTTTAACCATTTATAAAATACAGCTAATTCACGAAGATTCCTAAGTAATGTATTAGCACTCAAGTTTCTTCGGCTTAAGATAAATTCATTTGGAGATGGTATCGGCAGTCCATCGTCATCTACAATTATTGGCAACAAATCTCCTGACTTATGATTTATTATTTTTATTCTCATATTTCCTCTCTTTATTATTAATTATCTTTACAAAAATATATATACGAACTATTATCCTACATGAAATTAAAAAAACAAAAAGTCCTTTATTTCTTAACAGAAATAAAGGACTAATTAAACACCATAGAGGCCTGATTTAAAAGATAAAATATAAATTCAAACTAAATAAATATTTACAAATAAATCTATATCAGGGTTAGAACGGCAAGTCATCATCTAGAC
>JAAZFO010000006.1 GCA_012511695.1 Erysipelotrichia bacterium
ACTTTGACAACTTTGCGAGTAGGATTAATTTTGAGCACTTCGTGATTTACTTTGGCGATGATATTGTAATCGTGTAATAGCCCAGCGGCATTTTGGACAGTCAGCTTGCCTTTATCAGTGATGACATCACCGATATAGTATGGTAAGCCACAATTAGCATAAGAAACATAACCGGACTTTTCAAAGATGATAATTTCCGCACTTTCATCGAGTCTTCTAACTCTCGCCGCACAGCTAGCGCCACCCGCAACGCCACCGATGATAACAACTTTCATTTGACGATAATCTCCCCACTATAATTGATAATTCCACCGATATTTTTCACATTTTTATAACCTAATCTCTTCAAAATAGCGGTCGCTCTACGCGTTCTAAAGCCTCTAAAACTGTAAACAAAAATGACCGCTTGTTGATCAAAACTAAGAGACATTATTTCTAGTTGATCAACAGGAATATTAATACTTCCAGGAATGTGTCTCTCGCGATACTCCTCTTCAGTTCTAACATCTAGTAAAACTGCGCCTGGAGTTTGTTTAAAAGTTTCAATCTTGCTATTGAGATTACTCCTTTTAAAAAAATTAAAAATGCACATATTTTTATACTTCTTAGCTTTCTTTTCCTTCTTTTAAATATACGTTAAATAGTAAGTTCAGTCAATTTTAGTTTCTAAGAAACTTTTGAAATTATCTTTACTTTTTATTTAATTTCTTAAAAAGCAAAAAACCACAAAGGAATGACTAAGTTATTTATTAATAATTAAATGGATTAAACAAAAGGAAAACAGTTGGCTGAAGTCTTTTCTTACACGATCTTATTTTTGCATAAGAAGTGCGCGCAGATCATCCTCAATTTCTAACGGAGTAACTTTTGGTTCATAACGATTGACGATAGTCCCATTACTATCGACTAAAAACTTAGTGAAATTCCACTGAATTCTTTTGCCAGGCAACACTGGCGAATTTTCTTTTAAGTACTTGTATAAAGGTTCTGCATCTTTACCATTAACTTTTATTTTCGAAAATTGTGGAAATCTAATGCGCCAAGATAAAATACAAGCATCGTGAATTTCTTCTGAAGTGCCTGGAGCTTGACCCAAAAACTGATTGCAAGGAAAGTCAAGAATTTCTAGTCCATCCTTTTCATATTTGTCATATAAAGTCATCAAGTCTTCATATTGTGGTGTGTGGCCACACTTAGTGGCGGTGTTAACTATGAGTAAAGTTTTTCCTTTATATTTTGACAAAGGAACATCATTACCTTTATAGTCTTTCACTATGAAATCATAAATCATCTTCATTACCTTCCTCCTTACAATTGTTATAAGAATTATTTGTGATTACAGTATAACCAACTAAAGAAATTAATGATTAAGATATGCATTTTATTTCTTCTTTGCTTTTAGACTGTCATCTAACCTTCTAATATTATTAAATTCTATGAATGGCTTATTTTTATATGTCACTATGTCTCCGATGAAAATCAGGAAAGTTTTCTACTTTTGAAAAAGCATTACATATAGTATTCAAATATACTTTATAGTCAAATAATTACTAATATAAAAAATGCCTCACCATCATGTGCTGAGACAAATTTATATAATGGCACCCTCGAGGCGACTCGAACGCCTGACCCACAGCTTAGAAGGCTGTTGCTCTATCCAACTGAGCTACGAGGGCATTTGCTTGCGCGTATTTAATCTTAAAGAAATATTAATGAATAAGCAATATTATTCATGTAATTTGGCGTATAGAGCTAATGCTACTTCCTTAGGGAGTAATTGATTTAATTGTTCAATTGAAGCTTGTTTTAACAAATTGATATCAGGATAAGCTTTGTTAAGCATTTCTTTTCTTTTGCTACCTAAACCTTTAATGCCATCCAAAAGAGATGACTTCATCTTCTTACTTCTTAGGCTTTTGTGGAAGGTAATCGCAAAGCGATGGACTTCATCTTGCATTCTTGTTAATAGGAAAAAAAGATTCTTATCTTCAATTGGGTAAAGCCTACCTTTTTGATCCATTAAACCACTCGTCTGGTGTTTGTTATTTTTCACTAAACCATATAAGGGGATATTAACTTTAATCTTTTTTAATGATTTGTGGGCTGCAGAAATTTGGTTAAGCCCCCCATCGACTAAGATGAGATCAGGAAAAACTTGTCGTTCGTTTTTAAGTCTTAAATACCGACGATACACTATTTCTTCCATGGACTTAAGATCGTCTCTAGCGTGTCCGTGTTCAATTTTGTATTTACGGTATAGCTTCTTCGCTGGTTCACCATTAATAAAAACGACTAAGGCTCCGACTGGTGAAGAGCCTTGTAAGTGCGAATTATCAAAGAGTTCAATGCGTAAGGGTGTTTTGATATTTAATAACTCCCCCAACTTTTCTAATAAGCTTAATTTATCAGCGTCTAATCTCGCGGATAAAAAATATTCATCAATCGCGTTATCAGCATTTTGTTTAGCGGTTAATGTTAAGTCGATGAGCTTACCTCTAGTCACTCGGTAAACTTTAGCGTCAAGCAAACCATCTAATAAAGTAATAACCCCTTTATTATTAATGATGACTTCTTGAGGGAGGGGCACTTTTTGATAAAATTGCAAGATTAAATTAGCGACTTGCTCATCTTCACTTGCAAACTGTTCAACAATATACGTTTTTTTATCAAATAAGGTGCCTTTACGGAATAATAAGACCCCGAGTGATAAATAACCCTCTCTTGTCGTATAAGCGAAGATATCGCGGTCTTTATTGTCGAAAACCTCGATGTTTTGTTTGATATTAATGTGTTCAATAGCGGCGAGCATTTTTTTATATTCCGCTGCGGATTCATAATCCATCTCTGCGCTCGCTAATAACATTTTTTCTTTAATCGCGGCGATTACTTTTTGGTTATTACTCTTTAAGAAATCTTTAGCTTGGTCTCTAATCTTTTGGCTAACCTCGACATCTATTTGATTAATGCAAGGGGCTAACATTGATCCAGATGATAATACAAGCAAGGAGTTTTCGGAAGTCTTTTGCACTTTCTTAACGGAAAGAGTTTATTGAGTATATCAATTGTTTGATAGGCATAAGTGCTTTTAGGGTATGGTCCAAAGTAGTCATATTTCTTATCTTTGGTATGTCTTTTTATTTGTAGGAACGGATAACCTTCTTTTTTTACAGCGATATAAGGATAGTGGCTATCGTCTTTAAGCAAAACATTATATTTTGGATAATGCGTCTGGAAGAGGTGCAACTCTAAGATTGAGGCTTCTTTTTCATTATTGGTGATAATAGTTTCAAAGTAGGCGACTTCAAAAACCATCCTTGCAACCCTACCTGATTGTGGTCTTAGGAAGTATTGACTCACTCTTTTAGCTAAATCTTTTGCTTTACCGATATAAATAATGATGTCATCAGCATCGTGCATTAAATAAACGCCAGGTAAGTGTTTTAAGTTTTTAATCCCTCTTTTAATTAAGTCTTTCATTGATCAAACATTATGACGGTCGCCCCGCCTCCACCTTCATATTCGCCTCCAGCGCGATAAGTTAAATCTTTTTGCGTTTTTAAATAGTCGCGCACTGAGGTACGTAAAGCCCCACTTCCAAAACCATGGATAATACGCACTTGTTTTAAGTTTTTTAATCGACAATTGTCTAAATACTTAATCAAGGCACTTCTTGCTTCTTCAACCCGCATACCGATGAGGTTTAGTTCGATTCCCACCTCAGTGTTAATCGCTAAGTCATAATTAGTTTGTTTTACTTTCGCCCGCTTAATCTTAGGCGCCTTAATTTTCTTCAGTTTATTTTTAGAGACGTCAAAGGCTAGCCCTCCATCGGCGATGATATAGGCTTTTTCACCTTTTATTCGTGCTACTCTTCCAGAAATATTCATACTCGGGATTAAGACATAGTCATCAAGAATAATGTCATCATCAAAAATTTCCTCTTCGGCTTTTTCTTCTAATTTTTCTAAGTCTTTTTTTAATTTGATGACTTCATGAACACGGAGGTTAGACCGATGCATTTTAGCAATGATGTCTGAAATCTCTTGTTTAGTGGTAGCGATCATCTCCGCTTTTTCTACTTTGACATCTTTTAAAAGATTTTTCCGGCGAGTAGTAAAGAGGTCTTCCGCACTACTCAATTGTTTTTCGCGGTGCGCAAGCTCACTTTTTTGTTTAGTAAGGGTTGTTTGTAATCGATCGACTTCTTCGATTTTTTGTTGCAAGATATCTAATAGTTTGCCGCTTTCGTTTTGATGATGGTTTGTTAAAAATGTTTCCGCTTCGGCAATAATCCTTTCGTCAAGACCGTAACGAGCAGCGACTTCTAAAGCATAGCTTATACCAGGGACTCCTTGTTTAAAGCGATAAGTCGGCCTTAAGTGTTGCTCATCAAAAATCATACTGGCATTAACGATATTTTTAGAAAGAAAGGCGTATTCTTTTAAGGCCCCAAAATGAGAAGAAATTAAAGATAATGGCTGCTTTGCTTGTAAATGTTTAGCAATCGCGATCGCCAGTGCTTCACCCGCCCGAGGGTCAGTTCCAGTTCCGAGCTCATCTAATAATACTAGGTCTTTACTGCCTACACGCCGTAAGATATGTCCGATTTGTGAGACATGAGCGGAAAAAGTCGATAAGTTATCAGAAAGAGATTGATTATCGCCGATATCGATATAAATATTTTTAAAATAGCCGATGACTCCTTTTTGCGCGGGAATTGCTAAACCAGCTTGATGCATTAGTGTTAATAATCCCACCGTTTTAAGAGCGACTGTTTTGCCACCCGCATTAGGGCCAGAAATAACAATAATCGGAGCCTTTTCATCTAAATAGAAAGAATTCGTCACTACTTTATCTGTTTCTATAAGGGGGTGACGGGCTAGTTTTAAATCGATGAGTTGTTGACGACTACACGTCGCAATGACACCATCAATCTTTTGGGCATATAAGGCTTTGGCGCTTAAAAAATCTAATAAAGCGATAATTTTATTATTAGTGATGATTTCGTCTTCTTGGAGTAAGACTAAAGCGGTTAATGCTTTTAAAATTTTCCGGATTTCATCGTTTTCTTGGACTTTAAGGGTGGTGATCTCATTATTTAGTTGTACGATCTCTAAAGGTTCAATAAAAGTAGTATTCCCACTATCAGAGACATCATAAACGATGCCATTAACGCGATTTTTTTCTACAGTTTTCACCGGTAAGACAAAATGACCGTCGCGGATGGTGAAGTTATCATCATTTAAGTATTTAGCATAAGTGACCGCTAAAGTTGCAATTTTAGCTTGTAAGTGGTGTTCGGCTTTTTTTAATTTTTGACGTATTTGTCTTAATTCAGGAGTGGCGTTATCAGCGAGCGTTAAGGCATTAGTGATGACGCGGTGAATTTCTTTTTCTAAATTAGATAAATCGATAAAGCCCGCTGTTAAATGGGCTATTCTTTTATAAGTGACACCAATTTTTTTAAAAAAGGCGGAAATTTTAGCGATCGTTAAAACGTCTTCCGCAATTAAATGTAAGTCGCGCGGCGTTAATAAGGCTGTTTTTTTTGCCATCTCAATGAGTAACAAAGCATTAGCGGAATTAGCGATTGGCAATCGCCCAAAACGGATGATTAATGAATTGATTTCCGCTAGGTCCAATAAGGCATTTTCAACAGTCTCAATATCCGGCAACATCTTTAAGTCTTGGTTGTAGACTTTTCCAAGAGCGGTTTTGTTATATTCTGAGACCGTTTCGATGATTTTATAAAATTCAAATGTTTGATAAATATCTTGCATAACCATATTCTAGCACAACGAAAAAGATTTTTTATATATAAAAAAGTGGTATGATTGATTCATGAACAAAGAGATAATTTCTTTCGCCATCTCCGCTACTGAAGCGCGAGATATCACTACTTTCTATCAATCTTATCAGCGCTTAAATAGAGGTGACTATATCGTCTTTCAAGCCGCTTATCAACGAGTGATAATTACAATTTATGAAAATAAAAAACACGAACATAAAGTGACATTTATCGGCTATGGCGCACTAAGCGAAGCTAGAAAATGGAATAAAGAGGCACAATTAGTCAAAGCTAAGGCCCCACCAGAAAAAGGTGGGTGGCGGTGTTTTGCTGATCAAATCGGCAGCGATGAAGTCGGTGTCGGTGATTTTCTTTTGCCGATGATCGTGGTCGCCGCTTTTGTCAGAGGAAAAGACATTCCGATTTTAGAAAAATACGGTGTTAAAGATAGCAAGCGCTTAACGGATGCGAAAATTCGTGAAATTACCCCGCCACTCCTTAAGATATTTAAAGTTTCAAAGTTGACGATTTCTAACGAAAGATATAATGAAGTTATCGCCTCGGGCGAAAACTTAAATTCCATCAAAGCGAAAATGCACAATCGCGCCTTATTAAACTTATTTAAACAATTTCCTGATACTAAAAATATTTTTGTCGATCAATTTGTTGGCGAGAGTAAATATTTTTCCTACTTAAATGATCCAAATGAGCAAAAAGTCATCAATATTACTTTTAAGACTAAGGGTGAAAGTTATTATCCGTGTGTCGCTCTAGCGAGTGTCGTCGCGCGCTATGCCTTTTTATTAGAAAAAGATAAATTAGATAAGCGTTATAAACTATCATTCCCTTATGGCGCTGGCAAACAGGCTGATACTTTTGCTAAACGTTTTATTAATAAATATGGAAGCGAACAATTTAAAAAAATTGCCAAACAAAACTTCGCTAACTATCAAAGGACTTTAGAAGATGATTAAATTAAAATATTGTTACCACACCCACACTTTTCGATGCGGTCATGCGAGTGGCCTAGATGAAGACTATGTCATCAATGCCTTAAAAATCGGCATTAAACGCTTAGGTTTTTCCGATCATGTTATGCTGCCTGGTATTAATCAAAGTGGCGTACGCGGACATTTTTCTATGAAAGAAGACTATTTAAGTTCCATCAGAAAATTACAAGAAAAATATAAAGATCAGATCGATATAAAAGTCGGCTTTGAAGCGGAATATGCTGAACGCTTTACCGACTACTATCGCGACTTATTGTCTTCGGGTAAAACCGATTATTTAATCCTCGGACAACACTTCGATTTTGATCGTTCTGATAACCCACATTACATTAAGCAATATGCAGACAATATCCCGGAGCTTTACGCTTACGCTGATCAAGTGATCAACGGGATGAGAAGTGGCTTATTTAAACATGTCGCCCATCCTGATTTATTTGTGACGATGTTTAAAAAATGGAATCAAGACTGTGAAAAAGTCACGCGGATGATCGTTAAAGAAGCAGTGGCATTAGATATCCCCTTGGAAATCAATATGCATGCGCGAAGATTTTGGAGAAATAAAGCCGGAAATTTAATTTATCCTTATGAAAAGTTTTGGGCGATTGCTGGTCAATATCCGGTTAAAGTCGTCGTCGGCTATGATGCGCACCACCCGAGTGAATTTGATAACGAACTCCATTTTGTTAATAAGTTAATTGCTAAATATAAACTAAACTTTTTAGAAGATTACGCTATTTAAAAAAATCATTAATCATTGACTCTTTATTCTTCTAATGTCGCTAAAACATCGGTGAAATAATCTGGGAGTGGGATTTCAAATTCCAATTCTTTTTTACTCATCGGTTGGATTAACTTCAATCGATAAGCGATTAATAATTGCCCATGAGCATAAATTTTATCAAATTTTTTACCACCATATAATGGGTCACCTTCAATCGGAAAACCAATCGCCCTAAAATGGACACGAATTTGATGGGTGCGACCAGTGACTAATTGACACTTCACTAAAGTGTGAGCTTGGTAACGTTTGATTACTGTGAAGTTAGTCGTCGCACTTTTGCCGTCGCTAATGGCGGCTCTTTTTTGACGATTTTTAGGATCACGGCCAATTGGCATATCGATTGTTCCACTATTTTCTTTAACAACTCCGCGGACTAAGGCCATATATTGTCTTGTCATGGCGTGACTTTGTAATTGCGCTGCTAGAAAGTGATGAGCATCATCATTTTTAGCGACAACTAATAAGCCGGAAGTATCTTTATCAATCCGGTGGACAATTCCTGGTCTTGTGACACCGTTAACTGATGATAAACTAATTTCTTGAAAGAGTAAGGCGTTGACTAATGTCCCTTTTTGATGACCACTAGCGGGGTGGACGACCATCCCTTGGGGTTTGTTAATGATCAAGATGTCTTGATCTTCATAGACGATATCTAAAGGGATATCTTCTTTTACAATTTTGTTTTTTTTCGGGGTGATTATAGCGACACTGAGGACATCGCCATCTTTTACTTTATAAGCGGGTTTTTCAACTTTGCCATTAACTAAAACTTTACCGTCACTTAAAAACTTAACGATAAATGTCCGAGAAAAGTCGGATTTTAATTGCGCTAAAGCGACATCGAGTCTTAAGCCGCTTTGTTTAAAAGTGATGATAATGGTTTCTTTATTAGTCATTTTTCTCTTCCGTTTGTTCTTTATTTATCGGCGATGAGTCTTTTTCTTCTGTGAGAGATTCATTGCGTCTAACGATCATCTCTTTAACCTCTAATACGATTGTATAAACAAGAAGTATGCCCGTGCCAATGACGATGCAACAGTCAGCGATATTAAAGACATATGGCCAAAACCAGTAAAAGTCAATCCAGTCCACTACTGCGTAATGAGGGCTATAAAATATACGATCAATCATATTGCCGACGGCCCCGGTAATAATTAAAACAAAAGCCGCCCGGACAATTAAATTAGTTTCTTTTCTTTTTAAAATTAAATAAGTCAAAATACCGATTGACATTGCTGAGGCTACTACTAAATAAGAGATACGCGATAAAAGACGATCGCTAAAACCAATCCCAAAAGCGGCATTATAATTCAGGATGAAATTGATGCGTACAATGCCCCAATCTTGAATGACTGTCCCTTGACTGACATCAGCGGCTAAAACTAATTGTTTAGTGAGGACATCTAAAAATAAAAGGACAATAAAAAGCCAAACAAATGAACGATAGAAGGTTTTAAAATAATGAGATAATTTTTGTTTATTCATCGTGGATGACCTGGTGGCACCGCCTACATAAATAAGTATCGTCTTTTTGCACTATTGCTTCATTTTCATAATTCCAACACCGGGCACAGAAATGGCCTTGGTGACGTAAAACTTCAATTTGTGCATTTTTATAGTCGACCCCTTCATTATGACTTTCTTTAATTTCTGAAACCACAAATACTTGGTTTCTTAATGTCGATTCATAAGTATTAAATAAAGTTTTCAAAGCCTCGTTTTTAAAAGAGATTAAGACTAACGCCTCTTGTGAAGAACCGAGTACTTTGTTAACGCGCGCTTCTTCTAAAGCTTTTAAAACATCATCTCTTAATAGTTTAAAGTCTTCGTATTCTTTTAAAATGTCTTCGTTAACTTCACGATACGACGGATAGCCTAAATATTGGGAGTTTTCTTTTCTTTTACCTGGTAAGTTTAAATTAAACTCATCCATCGTAAAAGGGAGGATGGGAGTAAGTAAGGCTAATAAACTTTCTCCGACTTTATATAAAAC
>JAAZFO010000035.1 GCA_012511695.1 Erysipelotrichia bacterium
GTCGCTGAATATGAAAACGCCAAAGCTTCATTTAATCGCATTAATGATTTCTTAAATTTAAAAAACGATATCAATGAAGGTCAAATTGAGATTGATGAGATATCTTCGATTACTTTTAAAAATACGACGTTTGCGTATACTCCTGAGACGGAGTTATTTGAAAACTTTAACTTAACGATTAAAAAAGGCCAAAAAGTCGCTATTGTGGGACCGACTGGGGCTGGTAAGACTTCATTAATTAATTTAGTGATGCGCTTTTATGATCCGGTGAGTGGCGACATTATAATTAATGGCCACTCTATTTTAGAAATCACTAAACAGAGTTTAAGAAAAAATATCGGAATGGTCTTACAAGATACCTGGATTTTTTCGGGGTCGATCGCCGATAATATTCGCTACTTAAAACAAAAAGCGAGTAAAGAAGAAATCGTTGAAGCCGCGAGAAAATCACACGCTGATATTTTTATTAATACTTTACCGCAAGGATATGATACTTTCATTTCTTCAAAAAACGGTCTTTCAGAAGGGCAAAAGCAAATGATCGCTATTGCGCGCGTGATGCTCCTTAACCCACAGCTCGTCATTCTTGATGAAGCGACTTCAAACATCGACACCCGGAGTGAAAAACTAATCACTGATGCTTTTGAAAAGATGATGGTTAATAAAACTTCAATCGTCATCGCCCACCGCTTATCGACGATTGAAAAAGCGGATGTCATCATCGTGATGCGCGACGGCGCCATTGTGGAAACAGGCAATCATCAATCCTTAATGGCGGCAGAAGGTTTTTATTATTCGTTATACGCCTCACAATATAAATAATTAGTAATCAGTAAGATTAATTCTTGTATAATGTTATTTGATTTGATGGAGGAAGTTCATATGAGTCCACTATTAATTATTGCGATGTTTGTTCCACTGATAGGCACTACTTTAGGTAGTGCAACGGTCCTATTTTTAAAAAAAGAAATAAGTGTGCGCGGGCAAAAGGTTTTGCTCGGCTTTGCTTCTGGCGTGATGATTGCGGCTTCGATCTGGTCGCTTTTACAACCAGCGATTGAGCATTATCCAAGTGGTGATTATAAGTCTTATTTAATTCCAGCTTTGGGTTTTGCTGTGGGGATGGGGTTTTTATTAATTTTAGATATGATTGTCCCGCATATCCATGCTGGTAAACACGAAGAAGGTATAAAAACAGCGAAATTTAGCCGGGTTTCGAAAATGATGATGGCAGTCACCCTCCATAACATTCCTGAAGGATTAGCGGCCGGTGTTTTAATTGCGAGCGCTATTGCGGGCAATATCAGTGACCAAGCAGCTTTAATCTTTGCGATTGGGATCGCTATTCAAAACTTTCCAGAAGGGGCTATTATATCTGTCCCATTAAAAGAAGAAGGGCTGTCTCGAGGAAAAGCTTTCCTTTACGGCTTTTATTCCGGGGTTGTTGAGCCTATTTTCGCGGTATTGGCTATCGTGCTAACCTTATTTGTGATGACCATATTACCATTTACTTTAGCCTTTGCCGCTGGGTGTATGATTTATGTCGTTGTTGAAGAGTTAATTCCAGACGCTAATACTGGCAAGCACTCTAATTTAGCGACAATCGGCTTAACAGTTGGTTTTGTGGTGATGATGATTCTTGATATAGCACTGGGTTAAGAATCATAAATAAAAAAGCGATGAGTTTAGATAAGAGTTGAACCTTAGATTAGTTTTTTCATTTTATATTGTCATTCATCTTTTATTTTAAAAACATCTATAAGGGTTTTTTGTCCCTAAAACTATATAAAAATAGGGTCAGGAATATTTAAATTAGCACCATCTGTTGAAACGCCAGCAAAAGCCGCAGCGGGTTATGAAACAATGCACACTATGATTTTTGGCGATAAACCAACAATGGACGATATAGCCGAGACATTAAAGCTCCTTGAGCAAGCGATAAATAAAATCTAAAAATGAAGAGTTAGACTCCAATATTATAGTAGATAGACAACATTTTAGCACTCTCACTTGCAGAGTGCTAATTTTATGTTAAAATGATTAAGAGGGAGGAGTTATTTATGATGAATACGATGCCAGAAGACCTTTCTAAACAAGATGTCCTACAAAGATTTGGACGCAATATTAATGAAGAAGTAAAAAAAGGTAAAATTGATCCCGTCATCGGACGTGATGAAGAAATAAGAAAAATTATTGAAATATTAGCAAGAAGAACAAAAAATAATGCCATTTTAATCGGTGAACCAGGAGTCGGTAAAACAGCGATCTTAGAAGGGTTAGCCGAGCGCATTGTTAAAGATGATGTGCCATCTATCTTAAAAGATAAGATGATTTTTGAACTAGATATGGGAGCATTAGTGGCCGGCGCTAAATATCGCGGTGAATTTGAAGAAAGACTAAAAGCAGTCTTACAAAAAATTAAAGAGTCAGAAGGAAAGATTATTCTTTTTATCGACGAGATTCATTTAATTGTCGGCGCTGGAAGAAGCGATGGTGCTCTTGATGCCTCGAATATGTTAAAACCGATGTTAGCGCGCGGTGAGATTGATTGTGTCGGCGCCACTACCTTAAAAGAATACCGTGAATACATTGAAAAAGATCGCGCTTTAGAAAGAAGATTTCAGCCGATTTTAGTCAACGAATCAACTGTCGAAGATACGATTACGATTTTAAGGGGTTTAAAAAACCGCTTCGAGTCTTTTCATGGAGTGAAAATTACTGACGGCGCTTTAATCGCAGCGACAACGCTATCGCACCGCTATTTAACGAGTCGGTTTTTACCTGATAAGGCGATTGACTTAGTCGATGAAGCGTGTGCCTCTATTAAAGTAGAATTAGCGAGCATGCCGAGTGAACTCGATGAATTGCAAAGAAAAATTCGCCAATTAGAAATTGAAAAATTCGCATTAGCGAAAGAACATGACGCTTCTAGTAAAAAGCGGCTTGATGAAGTCAAAAATGAATTAATGGCGCTTTTAGAAACAAATAAAAAACTAACCGCTAAATGGCAAGCGGAAAAAAGCGATATCTTAAAAACGCAAAAACTAAAAGAGCAATTAGAAAAAGCCCGTTTTGAAATGGATGTCGCCTTATCACGGTCTGAATATGAAAAAGCTGGAGAACTTAAGTATAAAGTCATTCCTGATTTAGAAAAGAAGTTACAAGCTCCTGAAGCAAATCAAAACGAGCGCTTACTCTCACAAACCGTCGATGAGCATGAAATTAGTAAAATTATTTCGCGGATAACAAAAATTCCTCTAGCAAAAATTGAAAAAGGCGAAAGAGAAAAGGTTTTAGACTTAAAAAACACTTTAGCGGAAAGAGTTATCGGTCAAGATGAGGCTATCACTTTAGTGAGTAACGCCATTCTCCGCCAAAGAGCGGGCATTCAAAACCCTAACCGTCCGATCGGTTCGTTTATGTTTTTAGGGCCGACTGGCGTTGGTAAAACCGAAGTTGCCCGTGCCCTTGCGGAAGCACTATTTGATGATGAAAGCCATATCATCAGAATTGATATGTCGGAATATATGGAAAAATTCTCGACCTCACGCTTAATCGGCGCCCCACCAGGATATGTCGGTTATGAAGAAGGGGGGCAATTAACCGAAGCGGTGAGAAGAAAACCGTATTCAATAGTTTTATTCGATGAAATTGAAAAAGCCCATCCTGAGGTCTTTAACTTGTTATTACAGATGTTAGATGATGGACGTCTAACTGACTCTCAAGGGCGAGTCGTTGATTTTAAAAACACAGTCATCATCATGACGAGTAACTTAGGAAGCGAATATTTACTGAACAAAGAAATAGGTCCAGTTGAGCAATTATTACATCAAACTTTTAAACCAGAATTCTTAAACCGCATCGATGAGATTATTTATTTCAATCCATTAAGCAAAGATGTCCAAGGTAAGATTGTCGATAAAATGCTTAACGAACTAAAAGTGAGATTACAAGAATCTTATTATGAATTGAGCTTTACCGAAGGGTTAAAAATTTATATTTTAGAAAATGCTTATTCACCAACTTTCGGAGCAAGACCGATTAAAAGATTTATTCAAAACAAAGTCGAAACTGTCTTAGCGAATAAAATCATCGCTCAAGAACTGTTCGTTGATCACCACTATCTCATCGATTATCTCGATGATGAAGTTTTGGTGCGGTCATTAGAATAAAAACTAACAGTGAACTGCTATTTTATTTGAATTTACAAGAACGTTTTTTGAATGGTTTCTTACGATTTTTAATTGCATTGATCCAGTATTTTTCTGAATAATCGATTAAAAACTCTGGTAAACAAGAGAGAATAAAAACTTTTTCATCCTTTAAATAAAATTGTTTTTCTTTTTCAAATAAAGATAGTGGAGTAATCGTTTTAACAAAAAGATTTCTATCTAGGAAGTTGAGCTCGAACAAACAGGAAACTCTGTTGACATAACACATAATGATTTCGTTCCACCTAACGTAATCATATTTTCTAATGTCGTTATGGTCTTGATTTTTTCCACTGTCGTTTTTATAAGAGCCAAATTCATTTTGGCTTCTAAAACAGTCCCCACTGATTGTCTCACAGTGGTTGGCAACATAGTCTCTGGCGGCTTCAATCATCGGATAACTAATGTATAATTTCCCCATCTCTGTTTCATTATCAAGCTTTTCAAGCATTTCGTTTAAAACATCGAGATTATTGGCACGATAAACATTATTAGCGTGCTCATAAAAATCAAAAAAGAAATATACTTCTGCAAAGTCGTCTCTTGCTTTTCCGTCTAGTTTTTCTTTAGCTAAGGGAACTTTTTCGCGAAGCACCTCAACGACATCAGTTTCAAAATCATCTTTCTTTAATAAATTATAAAGCATATATATGTTCATATCTGCGGGAATGCAAAGGCAGGTGATATCACATCTGTGATTAAAAAAGACAGCGGATAAATTATTAATAATTCCTAAATCTCTTTCTATACCCTCGACAACAAAAAGAATATGTTTTATTTTATGAGCCATAATTTCTTATTCGTTAAAGGCTCCTGCTTTAAACATCTTTTGGAGATTGTGCGCAAACCGCAAATCTTTTTCGGTCAAGCGATTAAGCGAATCGATTTTTTCGTCTGTTAAAACAAAATAGCAATCTGGCCTCATTAAATCATTGTTCATTAAATCGGTATTGTGTGTCGTGACAATGATTTGTGTTTTGGTATATTTTTTTAATTCTTTGATAATCTTTTCGGCTAATTCGTAATGGTAAAAAGCGTCAAATTCATCAATAAAAACAAATGAACAATTACTGATTTCTAACATCCAAGCAAAAATCAAAATCAAAGAAATCATTCCTGTAGAACATTCTTGGAAGTAGTGGGCTAACCCGTTTTTATATTTAAAATAAAGTTTTTTGCCTTCAGGAGACTCAACAACAGTCAAACGAATGTTTAAGCCCTGACTATTAATGAAATCCTCAAATTCTTTGACCTTTCCAGCATTTATAATCATGTTATCCAAAGTGGAAGTGCGGTCTTTATAACCAATAAAATTATTTTCTCTCAGTGAATAAAACAATAACATCCGATTAACGAATGATTTGAATTTATTTAAGATCATATTTTCTTGACTATCAGCTTTTAAGATGGCGGTGTCCATAATATATTTCACACGGCTATTAGGGCTTTCGTTTTCTAGGTTTAAAGTTTCTGAACCTGGAAAATAAGAAAAGCCAGTATGGGAAACATAATTGTATTCGAGCATCTTTTTTTCGTTAATCCACAAAGTTTCTTCAATTAAATCATTAACTCCACTTTTTCGATAACGGTAGATAACGCCATCTCCATCAAAATCAAATTCATACTCAAATAAGGCGTATTTTTGTTTACTATCAAAGTTGATAAAGTTCTCATATTTGGATAATAGTTTGATCTTGTCAGTTAGATTGTTGACAATATCAAAAATGGCTAGTCCTAAATTTGACTTACCGATGCCATTAATGCCATAAATTGCGGCTTTATCGACGACTTCGTTTCTTACACAATCTTGATTGAAAGCATAATTTCCTGGCTTGGACAAATCTAACACAAACTTATTTTGGAAAGATTTAAAATTCTCGACACTAAATTTTTTTAACATTTATTCTTACCCCTAGTTCTCATATTCTAAACGTGATGTATTTTAATTACAACATTAAAGTAAAATTTTTACTACAATGCCGTAATTTTAATACGGTAGCCATTATTTCACTAGTTATTTGTAAACGAATTTTAAAAAATTATTTAATTAAGCACTGATTCGTTAAAAGCTTGCATTTTTACACCCACTAAAAAACGTGCGCGCGTTACGCATTATAAAAACCATTTCATTACGCTTTTATTTAATAGACAATATAAATAAGGAAAAACTATGCACCCATTATTAATTATTATCATTATCTTACTTCCAATAATCGTTTTATTTTTTATCATTATTTTTATTTTATATGTCTTGATTTTTTATTCGCCTTTACCTAGACAGATGAATGATGAGCGCTTTAGACATTTAGCGGTTAATCGCGGTTATGAAGCTAGATTCATCAAGATGGTTACTGCGCTGACAAAAATACCATATGAAGACGTTTATATAACTGCTTTTGATGATCTTGAGCTATACGCTAAAGTGTATAAAAAACCGCACTGTCAACAAGAAGCGATTCTTTGTCATGGTTATCGGGCGATGGGGTATCGCGACTTCGCGGGTATCACTAAAGACTTACTCGCTAAAAACATCAGTGTGGTGATGATCGATCACCGCGCCCATGGTAAAAGCGAAGGGCGCTCTTTAACGCTCGGAGTCAGAGAAGTCAAAGACGTCTTAAAGTGGATTGAATACGTTAAAAAAACATTTGGAAAAAAACAATTAATCTTAATGGGTTTTTCTATGGGTGCGGCTACAGTTCTTAACTGCGCTGATAAGGTCGAGGACGATACTTTGATTTTTGCGGATAGTCCATATAGCCATCCAAAAGAATTACTGCAAACAATTATTAAAAATATATTTTTACCAGTCGCTATTTTTTATCCCCTCATCAATCTAGCAGCAATTATTTTTGCGCGTACTAGTATGAATAAGCTCAATGCTTATGAAGCGATTAAAAAGAGTAAATGTCGCATTTTAATTAATCACGGCACTAAAGATTCTGTCGTCCCACAAAAGCTGAGCCAAAAACTAGCAAAAGCTTATCCAGACAAGATAAGATATGAAGTTTTTACAGACGCAGACCACGGCCTCTCTTACTTAAGAGACTTTAAGCGTTATCAAAAATTGGTATTAGATTTTATTAAGAGGTAGTAAAATATATATAACCTAGGAGGGTAAAGTCTGTGTATAAGGCAAAGATGAAACTCACCAAACCTCAAATAGCTATCTTGCGCGGAGAACAAGGCGAAACCAAACAAAAGATGTTGGAAACCATCGTCCGCTTTGGTGATATTTTTAATGCTTCACGTTTAATAAAAATGACCCACAAAAGAGGACATTTAGTCACTTCTTTCGGTCTTAATTTATTAAAACCCTTATATAAAACGATGGCGGAAATAAGTGCGAATGACATTAAAGCCACTGGTGGCTTTACGGTTGATCCGCGGCCAGTTGATTACCCAGAAGTTAAAGCTAACTTATTAGAGAAAATAGTCTTTTCAAAAATTATGTATGGTAAACAAGCCTTTTATGAAGAGCAACTCCGCCTAGCGGGCTTAAGCCATAAAAATGCTTTTACTTGTACCCCTTATTTAAAGGAAGTCGGTAACCGCCCCAAAGAAGGTGACATCCTTTCTTGGGCGGAATCTAGCGCTGTTGTTTTTGCTAATTCGGTTTTAGGGGCGAGATGTAACCGTAATTCCGGAATGATTGATTTATTTGGAACACTACTCGGCTATGTCCCTTTATTTGGTTTATTAAGTGATGAAGGTAGGCAAGCGACGTGGAAAGTCATTATTAAAACTTCTTCACTTCCAGAAGCACAAATACTCGGGAGTGCGATTGGTATGAAAGTCAACGATGCTGTCCCTTATATCATCGGTCTTGATCATTATTTAGGAGAGGCGATTACTGATGAAGTAGAAGGCTATTTAAAAGACTTTGGAGCGGCGACTGCTTCTAATGGAGCGGTTGGTTTATATCATATCGATGGTTTAACTCCAGAAGCTAAAAAGCTCGGTAAAACTTTAATTAAAGAAAACGCGAAAGAATATGTTATTGATGATGAGGAGTTAGAAAAAATATATCGCTCCTATCCAGTTATGTGGAAACACAAAGATAAAGAGGCAAACTTAGTTTTTATCGGCTGCCCACACTTAACATTGACGCAGTTAAGAAATTGGTCGATGCAAATCAGTGAGGGCCTAAAAGAAACAGGCCATAAAAAAGTAGTAGTGCGCACGATATTAACGACTGCTCCGATGGTTTTAGAACTATTTAAACGGGAAACCCTTTATAAAGAGATGGTCACCAAAGGAGTGAAATTCACTTCTATTTGTCCACTCATGTATACGAATAATCCGTTAACTAAAAGAAGAAGAATTGTTACTAATTCGAATAAATTAAGAACTTACAGCCACGCCAAATATCAAAAAGATGAAGAGATATTAAACTGTGTTATCGGAAGGAAAACGCCATGATGCGCGAATTTAAAGGGCGCGTCATCGCTAGCGGAAATTTCCGCGGTGTAGCGGTTGTCTCACGTCGAGGAGTTAATACGCTCGCTACTTTCCAATCTAGTGCTTTAAAAAATGCCAAAGAAGTCATCGTTTCTGATCAAAATAATCCTGATATTTATGGCTTAAACATTACTGATAAGGCCCTATGTCTCCCGATGACTATTGGTTCAACGACCGGCGGAATGGTTATTCAAACGGCGTGTGCGATGGGGTTAGCCCCGGCTGTCTTTTTGTTTTCCGAAACAATCGATCCGCTCGCGGCTTCAGGTATTGTCTTAGCTAAAGTGTGGGAAAATAGTGATGTCATCTGTTTAGACAAACTCGGTGAACAATTTCTTAATACCGTTAAGACTGGTGACTTAATCGAAGTTAAAGAAGACGGGACAGTTACTATCTCGGTATAAAAAAAACAAAACGTCTGCTCTTGTTTAATAATCCAATTCATTAAATAATGACTGTATGAAAAAGTTAACTAAAGATAAAGTGTTAGCTACTATCTTTATTGCTATAGCTCTTTTAGTTAACGGTATTATTATTTATCATTCTTGTTTAACGGGAATAAAAAGCGCTGAAGTTTCCGGAAGTTTAACAGATACATTAACAGATATTATTAACACTGTTAAACCAGACACTATTACAGATTTAAACTATGAAAGCTTTGCGACCTTTATCAGAAAAGGACTCGGCCATTTTGGAGCTTTTATGGTGAGTGGTATTTTTACTTTTCTAGCCGTTCATTACAGTAGTAAACATGTATCTTGGTATCGCTATTATTGGGGAATGTTGATTTCTTTTATTTTTGGACTCACCCTAGCTTCCACTACAGAAATTATCCAATTAACAGTCGATAGTCGCAGTGGGCAACTGAGCGATGTCTTACTCGATAGTGTGGGA
>JAAZFO010000036.1 GCA_012511695.1 Erysipelotrichia bacterium
GAGCAAACCTGAGTATGGATTGAATTTATCTAAAAAAAATATGCCCCTGCTTCAAAAGTACAAACTTGAAGAAATAATTAAAACCATTTTAGGTGAAGAAATTAACAAATAAGAGATGACAAATCTTCTTTAAGCACAGTATTAAAGGCTTTTTAAAATATATCTATAAGCAGGGGAGGAGCTTTAATGAATGACACTTTGGCCCAAAGCGTGGAGAAATTCATTGAGAAAAATGCCATCGTGTAAGAAGTAGAGAAAATGTTGCCAGACTATTAATAGGCAATGCAGCTAGCAATGATAATAGTTATGTTTTTAAAGCAGCATAGTGTCAGGCATTTTAGCAGCGAAACCTGTAACCAGTAAAGAGGTAGCGGAGCTTATTCCAAGTGCAATTAAGGATTCGGTTACTTCATACACCAGGACGAATCTGAAAGCTATTGGTATATACAAACGGTACATTGAGTTCTTGAAGAATGAGTACGGCATTACGGTTGATATAGTATTCCCGCCAGTATTTAACAATATATTACTGGATGCATACGGCAGTAAGGCTTAGAAGTGATTTATGAAAGTATCGCAGGGCCACATAGCCTATAGCTTCCTTAGTCTATCCCTAAAAAGATTTTGAGTAAGTTTCTAAATAAACAAACAAATGTTCTAATTACCAATGAAACTTGGAATCCGATGGGATAAGATGTTAAAAAGGGGATTAATGAGGAGATGGAGTCATGGGAAATGAAGGTTTCTTCAATGAATCAACTGAGCAATCAATAGTCAAGGCAAGAATCGTAAAAAAATATTTTGATGCTTGGTCTAAAGTGATAGTCCCACGAGCGAAGTCAAAAAGCGGTAGATTAGCCTACATAGATTTTTTTGCCGGGCCTGGGCGCTATAAAGATGGCAAAAAGTCTACTCCGTTATTGATATTAGAATCTGCCATAAGAGATGATGATTTATCAAATATGTTAGTTACAGTTTTTAACGATAAGGATATTGCCAATACTGACTCTTTGAGAAAAGCAATATTTGAATTACCAGGTGTGGAAAGATTAAAGTATAAACCTATAGTAAGAAGCGATGAAGTTGGCGAAAACATTGTTCAGATGTTTGAAACAAAAAAAACAGTACCCACTTTGTTTTTTATTGATCCCTGGGGATATAAAGGATTGTCATTGCGGTTAATTAATGCGGTGATAAAGGACTGGGGCTGTGATTGTATTTTTTTCTTCAATTACAACCGAATAAATATGGGGCTAAACAATCCACTTGTTGAAGAACATATGAATGCTTTATTTGGGATAGAAAGAGCGGATATCTTAAGAACCAATTTAATTAATATGAGTCCTTATGAGCGAGAAATGACCATAGTAGAAAAAATGGTGGAATCCCTCAAAGAAAAAGGAGGTAATTTCGTATTACCTTTTGGCTTTAAGAACGATTCAGGTATAAAGACCAGTCATCATTTATTTTTCGTCAGCAAGAACTTTACGGCTTATGAGATAATGAAAGAGATTATGGCCAAGGAAAGTACGGAAAGTGATCAGGGAGTAGCCTCATTTCAATACAACCTTGTTAATCAGCGATGGCCGATTTTGTTTGAATTATCCAGGCC
>JAAZFO010000037.1 GCA_012511695.1 Erysipelotrichia bacterium
AAATATAATAATGTAAGGCAATAAAAAGCGCCACTTGGATGACAACAATAAAGGCCACCAAAGTGAGGCGATTAAAAACTTTTCGAGCTAGTTTCATATTATGAATATACCACTATTTCGAAGACGGAGTTGATAAAGACTTGTAAAAGTTTATTTGATTACACCGTTTTGTATTTTAGCCAACAAATCTTTAGCAACATCTGCATTATCTTTGATATAAGTTTTAGCGGCTTCGCGACCTTGGGCAATTTTGTTGCCATTGTATTCGTACCAAGAACCACTCTTTTTAATAAAACCTAATTGGACCGCACGATCGAGAATTTCACTTTCTTTTGAAATGCCCTGGCCGTAAATAATATCAATTTCGCATTGTCTAAATGGTGGCGATACTTTATTTTTTACGATTTTAACACGGCAGACATTACCGATAATTTCATTACCGCTTTTAATGGCTTCACTCCGACGAATATCAAGACGAATAGAGGCATAAAACTTTAAAGCACGACCACCGGAAGTTACTTCAGGATTGCCATACATCACGCCAACTTTTTCTCTTAATTGGTTAATAAAAATGACAGCGCATTCCTTCTTATTTAGGACACCTGCTATTTTGCGCATCGCTTTACTCATCAAGCGCGCTTGGAGTCCGATTGAACTATCGCTCATTTCGCCATCTAGTTCAACTTGGGGAACTAAAGCAGCTACACTATCAATGACGATTAAACTAACGGCCCCGGAACTAGCTAACATCTCAGCGATTTCTAAAGCTTGTTCACCATTATCTGGTTGCGAAAGAATTAATTCATTAATATCGACACCGAGGTTTTTAGCATAGACAGGATCAATGGCGTGTTCGGCATCAATAAAAGCAGCACGCCCCCCTTGTTTTTGACATTCAGCAATAGCGTGTAAAGCTAAGGTTGTCTTTCCACTACTTTCCGGTCCATAAATTTCAATAATTCGTCCTTTTGGATAGCCGCCCACACCTAATGCTTCATCGATGAGCAAAGAACCTGATGGGATAGCGTCCACATCAACAGACTGTCTATCACCCAGGCGCATAACAGCGCCTTTACCAAATAGTTTTTGAATCTGTTTTAATGTTTCAGTAAGTGCACTAGCTGAAATCTTATCTTTCTCTTTTGCCATAAAACTCTCCTTATACTAACTTAATAGGTCTTTTAATTGCATTTTTTCCATGCAATTATTAATTTTCTTTATTTATTTTTGCTAACGCGTTTAAGGCGAGAGCAACACTTTGTTGTTGGATGTCTTGTCGAGTACCACTTAACTCATAGTTTAAAACTTTGATTTTGTTTAGAAAAGCTATACCGATATAAACTCGACCAACTCGTTTGTCTTCTAAGGCTTCTGGCCCCGCATTACCGGTGAACGCTACACAGCAATCAACATTAAGAATCGCCAGACCGCGCTTTGCCATTAACTCAACCACTTCCTTAGAAACAACGCCATATTGTTTTATAATTTCTATTGGAATATCTAAGAGGCGCTGTTTTTCTTCAGTAAAATAAGTAATTAAACCACCCTTATAAAACTTAGAAGCGCCAGGGACAGCGGTAATTTTACTGGCGAATAAGCCGCCCGTAAACGATTCAACTGAACCGAGAGTTAAGTGAGCGGCGCGGAAGATTTGTTGGACATCTTTAACGGCGTTCATTTTAAACTTTCTTCCACGAACACATTTTTATTTTGGACTAAATAAATGATGCCTGAACCGACTGAAGCAATAGTCGCTATGTAAACTAAAAAATCGACGATGCGAAGGCCTACTGGCCAAGAGCCATCAAAATAACTAAACGGAAATCCATTAAGCAAGACAGCGCCGATGGCGATCATTTGTAAAACAGTTTTTAATTTGCCGAAATTATTTGCGCCGATGACGATATTTTTTCTAGCAGCGACAAAGCGCAAAGCATCAACGACAATGTCACGCACCACTAAAAGCATAGCGCACCACATATTAAAGCGGGCAACTTGGTCGGCATTAGGGATGTATGGAGCAAAAATGCTCGGACAAATTAAATAAATAACTAGTGCATTGATGAGGACTTTATCAGCAACTGGGTCAAGGAATTTACCGAGGTCAGTCACTAAATGAGTCTTTCTGGCAATGTGCCCATCAAGATAGTCGGTGAAACAAGCAAAGACAAAAAACACAAAGATGATTAAAAAAACTAAATTAATGCCAGTTTTTCCTAACTCAACTGTTTGCCAGTTCGGAATGCAATATAAAATAAAAAGAGCAGAAATCATTAAAACAATGGAGATAATACGCACAAAAGTAATCTTCGTTGGTAAATTCATTTCTTTTCTCCTTTTAGTGAGTTCCGGTCCTATAAGCCATGTTCTGTTTTGACAACCATTTATCTAGGCATTGCCTATAAGGATTGATTCGTTTCTCTTTCCTTATTTCCCCGACCAAATTTGGGTTTCTCGCTTGTGGGGTTTACCGCGTTCCAC
>JAAZFO010000215.1 GCA_012511695.1 Erysipelotrichia bacterium
CATTTCGGTAGGGGGGTTATTCACCTCTTTAGCTCACCCCAGGGAAGTATTTAAACCTGCCCTGATATTAGGGGCAGCCGCAATTGTTTTGGGACATAACCATCCAAGTGGTGACACCTTTCCAAGCGAAGAGGATCTCTCCGTGACAAAAAACATGGTCGAGGCCGGGAAAATATTAGGTATAGAAATCCTTGACCATGTTATCATCGGGGATGATGAGTATTACAGCTTTAAGATGGAAGGACTTTTGTAAAGGAGGGGCTTATAATGAAAAATACTCCGGCGCCATGGAGTATAAGAAAACAAGGTATTGGAGATGGTTCCTGTGTTGTTCCGGTAGAAATTATCGGGGCAGATGGATTCACGATTATCTCCAATAAAGGAGGATTATCCCCGAACGAACCATGGAAGGCTGAAACTTTAGAGGCAAACGCGAATTTAATCGCAGCCGCCCCTGAAATGTATCAGGCATTGGATGAAATGTATGAATATATGTCCGACCACTTCAAAGGACATAATTTTCGCCCCATGTTGGCAAGAGCTGCCTTTGCCCTTGCCAAAGCAAAGGGGTCACAAGTTTAAATTTAAGTAGACATCATCCAATTCATCCCTGGTAATGCCAATATAGGCCAGTGTAATCCCCGGGGAAGAGTGGTTAAGTAGTTTTTGGATACGGGTTATATCGGCACCGCCTTTAAAAGCCCAATATCCAAAAGTTTTTCTCAGGCTGTGAGTCCCGATGGGTTCAGTGATGCCCACGGACTCTGCAGCCCCACTTAATATTCTCCATGCTTGGACATTGCTGATGGGCTTGTGTCCCTTGCGGGACACAAAAAGATATTCGTCAGTATTATAATCCCGAGTATCTAAGTACTCCTTGATAGCTTTAGCACTAGAAGCACCGATAGGAAAGTCTAAAATTTTACCAGTTTTCTTTTCTCTCAAGGAGATCCTATCTTTGATTTTCATATTTTCAGCTACATCAGAAATTTTTAGAGCAAGTAGATCACTGATTCGAAGACCAGAATTTATTCCCATGACAAATAAACAATAATCTCTCAGGCTACCTGCTTTAAGAATTTTCTTCATATCTTCAATCTTTTTCTTATCACGAATTGGTTGAACAACTTTCAAAATAATCATCCTCCGTTCACCTGCTATGAATGTAATGAATCATATACTAATTATAATAAATATTACATTCGTTATCAAGCTAAAGAAAAAAGGGGTTTCACAAAACTGTCCGATAGCCCATCTGATGGTAGTTTAGAGGATTTACGCAGTTCGAATGTAATAGAAGTGCATTCTATTACATTCAGGGATTCGGCATAAAAAGGAGGGATTTTATATCATGAATAAGTGGAAGGAAAATTACACCAACTGGTTGAAAGAATCAGTCCAAGAATTAAAAGATCAGGGTTATAAAAATAGTCATATCGATTTCTCCGATTCTGCGAATAACACCGTAGAAATTTGCGAAGACGGAAAAGTGAAATTCAAAGATTGTTTTTACCTGTCGGGAAAATTAGTAACGGCTTGGAAGGATAGTCCCTTTCACGTAGAATAAGAAAAAGTATATTACTGATAAATAATAAAGGAGGGAGAACTAATGGATTTTTTCCAGACGATAATGGGCAGGAAATTGATCGAGGGAACCCTGCCGGAAATAGCAATTCAACTAAAAGTTATTGCTGATGAATTAAAGCGGCAAAATGATTTGAAAGAAAAAGAAATAGCAGCTTGTGATTCGGACAAGGAGGGCGACTAATGATAGAGAAAGCAATTTTAGCTTTTGAAGACAGAAAAGCCAGGCAGGAATTTATAAATAAAGTCGAAAGTGGTATTTATACAGGAGTAAATACTGCCGGCGAAAAAGTCTATGTCTTTGTTGACCAAGGAGAAGGTATGGATGTAAAAACAAAGTGCCATGAAAAAGAAAAGTTTATGGAAGTGGTTGAGTATGACGCAGAAGGATATCAAGTCTCTGTTTCATATGAGGCTGCTTATAAAGACTAAAATAAGGAGGGTAATAAAAAATGGGAAAAGTAGGCATGCATTGGTGGAATGACGAAAGCATCCCTCTTGTTGAAATAGAGGGGAAAACATATGCCTTATCTGGATGGAACGGAGAAGTCTATTGGAAATCCTGGGAGTGTTTGGGAGAGTACAAAATGGATGCAGGGGAAGAAGTTGCAATTAAACCCGTTCTTTCAGAAACAGGAGAGGAATCTTATATAATTTTATAGCAACTAAAAAAGGCCCGTATTAACGGGCCTTTTTTAATAAATAGTTTTTGTTAGTAGATCCCAAAACCGACCAACCTATTTATTAAGGATTTCTCCGGGACCTGAAATAATTTTTTATAATATGGTAAGTCTTTGTTCTCCTTTAATATCCAATCATATGGCATTAGGAGTTCTTCTGCAAAAATACTTGCTTCGCGATCAAGAATAATTCGTTCTTCATCAGTAAGGCGAGTCTCAAAAATAGTATCTACTTCATAAATATCATAATGCCCTAAAACAATATGTCCCAATCCTTTTGCTGTCGCCCAATTGTCAGCATTGTTATCCCCACTTAGGTAAATACAGAGGTTGTAACTATTGTTTCTTTTAAAAGAAAAAGTAAAATCGATATTGGGCAAGCAATGGTGGTGAACTGCTATTTGTAGTTTATTTGCTATAGATGAGGATATAATCGGTGGATGGACAGATAACTCTTTTAATACAGCTTTAGCCTTTGCCCTGGCAATGTCTTCACGTATTATCTGAGGTGTCATTTTACCCCCCCCCCTTATAAATAGTACAACTACAACCACCTTCCAATTATATTTTCTGCGAAAAGTCTAATTAAGTTAGAAGATTCCGAACTATATAACATTGTTATATCTCATTACAAAAACAATAGCAAGAAATATTCCTATTTTTCTTCTGTAATAGATTGAATTAAAGCTAAAACTGCCTCTCTTTGCACTTCAGATAAAGAAGAATAGGATTGCCGGATAATCAGTATTTCATCATCAATTGGGTTATTTGTGTCATTGAGTTCTTTGAGTTCATTACTCAGTCCTAACAAAAAGTCGCTAGTAATGTTTAATTTTTCCGCTATCGCCACAACAACAGCAAGTGGCGGATTTGCATTGCCATAGACATAACTGCTTATGGTTTTGTCAGAAGTCGATAATTCTGATGCTAATTTAGTTTGAGATATTCCTCTCTCAATTAAAACCTGTTTTAACCTTTTCCCGAAGATTTTTCTCCTGTCAACAGTTCCCATTATTAAGCCTCCTTTTTAAACGAATTTTGCTACTTCCATTATTACCATTGATGTGTTAATATAGTCATAAGATTACCAAGCACTTCAAGAATATGATGGTAAATCAAGAAGTATTGTGTCTGCTTATGACATAAGGCTAACATGAATAAAATAAAAGTAAAAATAAAAATATCTATTTTTTACGACAAGTTGAGATTAATTATTATCTTTAAACAGATTATATATCAATAAGCGGGGAAGGGCGAAATAATTATTATTTAAGAGATATAAATATTATATGAAAATATAAACGGCGAAGCCGTTTTTTACTTTTTTAAAAAAGACATACGAATGGTGCACCATAAATTCCCAGAGGAAAAAGATGAGATTTTAAATATATAAAAAAAAGTGGGTGATTATTTGGATGGATTAACTGATGGGCGTAGGAAAGATTGGTTTTGGGACTATAACGACATCTTTGAGGCGGACTTGTCAGTTCATGCAAAAATAATACGTCTTTATTTAGCCCGATGTGCTGACAATCAATCCCGGCAATCCTTCCCATCTATAAATACCATAGCAAAGAAATGTAGCGTAAGTCCTGCTACAGCAAAAAGGGCATTAAAAGAATTAGAAGATAAGAAATGGATCAAAAAAACCATGAGAAAAAAACAATCGGGAGACTATACATCTAATATATATACTTTAACATATCCAGAAGAAGAATAATGCGGTCATATAGGCATTCATACAGGGGTAGGTTCACACAGAACCTACCCCTTCTTTAATTATTATATGGGTTAGTTAGGTAGGTTCCCTCTGAACCCAGGTGGGTTCTGTGTGATCTACTAACTATACTCATAGAACTATATTACTGACATGAAAAAAAGAAGGTGATTTAGTGGAAAAGAAAATAATGGCCATGAAAAATGTTTTTGACGAACATGAGTCAAAAGTTCTCCAGGAAACAATAGCTAGTGCTTCCCGTTATTGTGCTTCCGTAGAGTCAATGGAGCATCACATGAAGATGTTATACCATCGCTGTCTTGATGCAGAAGAATACCAATCAGAGGTAAAGAAGCTAGACACCCGAAGAAGATCCGCCCATGATTCATTTATAAGCAGAACTAAAGCCCTCAACCGCATATGCGAAAATAGAGGGCTTCAGCAATTCTATGAGGGTGATATTGATGACCGCATGAAAGTAAGCGACTTTGCTTTCTACTTAAGAGAGTCAATTAACGAAGGAGAACCAACTCAACGGGTTCGTTGTGTAAAATAACTATTGGAAAGTGCCGAGCTAAACAGGTCAGGGTCGAATTCAGGGACATCGGTGATTTCTCTTAACACTTTAAAAGATTCTAATATTTTCTCCTTAATTTCTTCCCTATTGTCCTGGCTGACACCTTTCCCGAAGATCTTGTTGATTTCTTCTTTAACATTGTACTCAGTAAGCATGATGCAGTTGTCACCCAGGGTTTCGACAGCATCAAAATACCGGTCGTTATTAGGCATCCGGCTGATTTGAGTTAAAACACTTTCTATCCAAGCCTTAACATCTTGCTCCTCAAGCCATCTTTTAGTTATTTCAGTAGCAAGCTTACGCTTGGATGTCCCTGCCTGTGCATCCTGTATTTTTAGTATGCGGTCTTCCTTTTCCGACAAAGTGATGTTTGTCATAATTTCCTTCATTCGACGATCCCCCTTTGTTTAATAACTTTTATATCTTATATATATTATACAACATATAAAATAGTGTTCAAGTGTGGGACGCGCGTCTCGTTGAATAATAAGGAAGTAATGACCCGAATCAATCAATCCATTAATAATTAAAGACAAGGAGTCGAAAAATGAAAAGCAAAATAATAATAATTGGACTGTTAATTTTATTGGCAATTCCATGCAGTGCTTATGCACTAGAAACAATTAATATCCCTTCCCCGGAAGAAGCACAGTTGGAATTAATTTCAGTATCAGGAATACCTGATGATTTAGTTGTGCGTCTTGTTTTAAAAGATAATATTATAGCTGAAATTCATGGGAATACGATAATTAATTCAGCAGAATTTAATGCCAAAGAAAAGCTGTCAGTAAAAATCAGATTTGTAGGCAAGGGGAATTTAAGTAGTGCACAATTTAATTTTATCGAAAAGTTCCCGCAACCAACTACAGCCTACAAGTCAAAACCTAAAAACGAGGAAATCCCTGATGAAAACGATGAAAGTGCAGAAGATCCAAAGGAAGAAAATATGGAAGATGAAAATACGGAAGATGGAAATGTGGAAGATGGAAATATGGAAGATGAAAATATGGTCGGTGAAAACACTGAAGAAGAAAATCCTGATGAGGATAATGAGGATGATATAGAAGATAACGATATAAATAGCATAGAGGAAACAAATGATGATGGGAATAATGATGGAAGTAGCAATGATGGCAATAGCAATGATGGCAACAGCAATAATGGCAATGGTAATGATGGAAGTAGCAATGATGGCAATAGTAATGATGAGAAAAGTAAAGATATAAATAATTCAATGGGCAATGAAGAAGTAAAGGGAGGTCAATAAAAAATGAATGATAAAACACATCGTATTGTCTCAGGAATACTAACAATCATAATCATCATATTACTAATACTTCTTTTTAGAGAGTGCGACCATAAACCTAATGCAGGATATATATTAGGGCCGCCTGGGCACGAATATTTTAACGAAGACCCACCAAAAGAAGAAAAAAAAGGTGGAACAATAGGGGCATCTATCCCGGCCAGCGTGGCAGTTAATAACGAAGAAATAGTTTTGCCCATTAAAAACATAGGGGAGGAGACCATTGTTCCTTTCACTGTTGTTGATGGGAAAGAAGTTTATCGCTCAAGTAAAGTTTTAGCATCTGATGATAAAGTGACTGCTATTATATCTGTGGGCAACACTGCCGAGGAGTGTATCACTTATATAGAAACGATTGATGGGGAAGTATTCTCTATAACAACAAAGCTGATAAGATAAATTGGCAAAGGGAGTGAAAACATGTGTAAGAAATTACTTATATTAACTCTGTTTTTTACATTATTAATGTCATCTGTTGCAGTCTCTGCCCCAAGTCCCCCTGAACACTTTACCGCAAGCTGGTCAGTAATGGGGGTTATGTACACAGTTAAATATAATGGGCCGGATAAAGTAGTCGAAATTCCTCCTGTTGTGGGAGGGAGAACTATAAAAGGTGTAGGGGACGATGCGTTCAAAAACAATAAAACTGTCACGACCGTAATACTTCCTCAGTATATAAAAAGAATAGACAGAGAACCATTTGCAGGTTGTGACAACCTAACAAAATTAATTATATATAATGACAATATAAAATTTGCTAGTGTGCTAGGTATCGATTACGCAAAAATACCAAGCCATGTAACTATATATGCTTATGAAGGTTCAGAAGGCATAAAGTATGCACAAAAGCATAATCTACCATATGTTATTATGTACAGAACCTGGTATTTCAGAATTACTATTCCCCGGCTTGAAGATATAGAAATACTTCAAGGAGATCCCGGGGACATAACTATATATATCCCTGAATTAATACCAATAGAAATATCTGAAGATGACTTGGGTGATGTATATATTTACATCCCAGAATTAATGCCAATCCCCATCAACCAAGGTCAACCTGGCGAAATATATATAACCACCCCCGAAGATTAACAAGAACTAGCAAGAAGTCCCCGCCCTCTAAGAAAGGTGGCACATCTTCACAAAGGTCAAGCTATTAAATGCTTGGCCTTTTTTTATGCCTTATGGCAAATATATCTAAGGAGGGCGGTTCTGCAAGCTGCAAAGTTCAGGCAAAAACATAAAAATTAAACCTAATTAAGGAGGAACCTAATTGAAGACTTATAAAACACATTTATCAAAAATAGCAGTAATTGCCTTTTTAGCAATGGTACTTATTGCTCCCATTTCCCCTGCAAATGCAGATTTGATTGTCATTAACGATGGAGCAGTGAATGTTGCTCTTCAGGGTCAAATAGAGGCGGCTACTATCGACATCCTAATCGATAAAGCTAGTCTCGAACTTGATATTGATACTGGTGACGTCCAGGCCACGGATACTGTTACTATAACAAGCAAAGCAGTGATCCCCGTTAAAATGACATTGGCCTCTGTTTCTCATAAAGAGGAAGGGTGGTCTCCGACACTGATTGCAACAGATCCTGTTAATTTGACATGGCAGGATGCACAGTCGAAAGCAAGACTGACTATTACTACCGATACTACCGACACAGACTATCTTGTTGCACCGACTGCCTCTATCGTTCCCTTGGGAACCGGCAGCACCCTTGACGGAAGCCTCACCTATCCCGTTGCTTTAGGAACAATTGATGAAACTGATGGTACAGACGGAAAAAGTGTTGAAGTTACTGGCACACTGGATGTAAGCAAGAAACGCTTAGTTACCAAAACCTTAAATTCTCAAATGGGATTGAACTTCGCTGCAGCAGAATTTAATCCTAACCCTTAATATAATAAACCGCCCTACTAAAGCCCTGCTAAAAAGCAGGGCTTTTTTTGTAACAACACGCCGTAAAACCCCATAGTTCCAACTATGGGGACGCAAGGCTTGGACGGAGCCATCGTGGATAGTCATGCATTAGCAGTCTAAGTGAAGCGAGAAACCCCCGGATTCATCCGCGGGGAGTCGTCACGAAATTGTTGAAAGGAGAGAAGGGAATATGAGAAAACTGGCAGTATTTCTTATTGTGCTATTCATACTAATTCCCACCCCTTTGGCGGCAGAAGAAGATATTCTCTATGCCAACTTGCGTCTTTCCCAGGGGCAGAAAATACCACTGCACTTAAATAACGCGACATCCTATATTGTCACAAGTGTCACAGGCGGAGAAAACATAATTGCCGTGATTTATAATAATGGAGAGCCTGTAGTGGTAATAAACAAAGGAATGCTCGCATACGGAAAGATATTTCAGCCTGAAGATTGTTTTATAACCTTATCCTCAGATGGGTCTGTAGCTTTCGATATTAACATCCAGCTCATGCCTTATACAGAAGGACTCATGGTGCTCCCCTCATCATTAAATATGAAGGTGGGAGATTCAGTGCAAATGTCTGCCCTGCTTAAGGGGAAGCCCGTTGATGTCGAATATATTGTCCCTAGTATCGTCAGTAACGACAACGGCAAAATAACAGCCCTTCTGGAAGGAGAGGGATTTATTCAGGCCATTTATTACTCATGGGAAGGGAACACATTGGTAAGCCATGCCTCACACATTCCAATTATAATCACCAAATAGAAGAAGGTATTAAATGCCTTCTCTTTTTTTTGTGAAGAATTATGTTGTTCGTTACGAATAAAAGGAGGGTCGTTCATGGGAGACAGACAAAAAGAAGATTTTATTCTATATGAAAAATCTTTCGGAGGATGGTATGAAGGGAAGCACCACAAATATAAAGGAATATTTTTAATGGTGGCAGTCCCCGAAAGGGCAAAAAAATGAGTAAGGAGGATGCGGAGAGGACAAAGGATTATTTAAACGAGAGAGGGTATGATTTTGTGATTGAAAGCCTGGAAGCTCGTTTAAGCAAAGGGTATTTTTCTTTGAAGGAGGAAGTAAGTCAAGAAAATACAAAAAAACTAAAAAGGGAGTAACTTTGTACTTAAGTACGATGAAGGGAGGATAAATATTATGGATAAAGTCATTGACAAAAAAGAAATATCTTTAATTGCTATAGAAATCCTGAACTATCTTTTGCTGAGGTATTATAGATTTCTTTCAGGAGAAATAAGTAGCGAAGACCTCATAGAAAGCTTAGGGGCAGAACTCTTAGCATATATAGGTAAGTTTGATATATTCCTTTCGATGAGTCCAAAGGAAGAATTATTAGATATCGCAACTTTATTTCAAATAGAGTTCTGCGAAGGAAAATATAATATCCCGGAATTTTTAGAATGGCTTAAAGAGTCATCTATGAAGGATAAGGTTCACTCATTCTACGAAGAATTGACAAAAGACATATAAGGAGGGGTTAAGGGATTATGAAAAAACTATTCTCTGTAGTTCTAATATTTTCATTGCTTTTTGCGACTCCGGTATTAGCAGCTCCAACCGTGGAGTTGAATGGGAAGCCCTTAGCTTTTGTAGAAGCTGAACCCACTATAGAAAATGGACGTACATTGGTTCCCCTTAGGGCAATCTTTGAGGCCGTGGGAGCAACTGTAGATTGGGATCAGGATACCCAAACAGCAACCGCCAATAAAGGGAGTACAAAAGTTCTCTTGTCTGCCAGTAGTAATATAGCAGAAATAAATGGACAGCCAAAGATACTAGATGTCCCTGCGAAAATAGTCAATGGAAGGATATTAGCCCCGTTAAGATTTGTTGGAGAAGCCTTTGGTGGAATAGTGGAATGGAGTCCAGAGGCTGAGTTAATATCCATAACATTTTTACAGGATCAAGTACATGTGCACTTTATAGATGTAGGCCAAGCTGATTCAATTTATATTTCATTACCCGACAACAACGATATACTAATTGATGCCGGTGGGAAAAAAGCCGGTCCTAAAGTAGTAGAGTATCTTAAAAAGCAAAATGTTGACGATATTGAATTAATGATCGCTACTCACCCGCACGAAGATCATATCGGTGGGATTCCTGCTGTGCTGGAGGCATATCAGGTAAAAACTATTATAGATAGCGGACACCTTACAAACACTGCAACATCAAGAAATTACTCAGAAGCAGTTGCTTCCGAAGGGGCTGTCCATAATCAAGCTGATTATCAATCCTTTTATTTTGGTGATATAGAATTTAAAGTCCTGACAGGAAATAATAAGTGGAACAATGTTAATGATTATTCCGTTGTGACGCTGCTTGATATAGGTAATATTAGGTTCTTGTTCATGGGGGACGCTGAAAAAGCTGTAGAAGATAAACTGTATGATGTGTCAGCAGAGATTCTTAAGGTAGGGCATCACGGAAGTAGTACTTCAACAAGCCCTGACTTCCTGGACAGAGTAACCCCTAATGTTGCAGTGATATCTGTCGGGGAAGGCAACAGCTATGGGCATCCCTCCCCATCAGTAATAAAAAGGCTTGAGGATTCGAATATAAGTATTTATAGAACCGATATCCATGGAGATATAGTAGTATCTACAGATGGCTGTTCGTATGATATTTCTTGCCACACAGCAGAATAGCCTTAAGTAAATCAAATAATATTACGAAAAGCATCGCCTTAGCGGTGCTTTTTGTATGGAGTCAATCGAAAAGGAGGGGTCATAATGGACGATAGTACATTGAAAGACATGCTATTTGAAATACAGCTTAGAATAATGTGTCAGACTGTTTGGTCTGAACTTGCGCATGTTTTGCCTTGCAAGTATGATATTGAAATGAGTCAGTATTTTTTGAATGAAGTTGATTCCTTATATGATTCAGATGAAAATGTACTTGAAACACTTAAGAATTTCATAAAAGCTAATGGCGAAGATATCTATGCCAAAGCTGAAGAAAGGCCAGACGTATTGTTTTTTGCGCAACCTGAGATTGTGGTTATTTTAGAAAGACTAGAGAATAAGAGATTCAAGCTTATTGAGTATTGGGAAAAAAGGTATCCAGTAGAACAGTTGGAGCACATTGCTAATGCCTGGGGGATCTCTTTAGG
>JAAZFO010000038.1 GCA_012511695.1 Erysipelotrichia bacterium
CTACTCCATACATTCCTTACGAAGGTGGTTTTTATTTACGGGTCATTCAAATTAAATACACGAAGCGAGAACTAGTACAAGAAGTCTTAGAAAAAACGCAACAACAATTCGGTCAAACTAGCCGATATAATTTGTTAATTAATGTCGACCCATACAATTTTTAATATAAAATGCCATTATTTATATTATCTGGCTTTGCGTTTGGTCTTAAAATTTTGTGCTAAACATAAAGACTTTTTTTGCGACCAACCAAATATTTAGTGCACTCTATTTTTACGTACGTGTATACTGTTTATAGATAGAGACAACTTTTTATCAAGGCGATAATTTGTTTATTTCTTTTTTATTTAAATTTTAAGAAACAGTTATTGTTGAAAATGAATTATATCAGCTGGACTTAAACGATTACGCATTCATCAATAATGACGAGACACATTTTGACGCACCGTCTTTTGTCAGCAATTTTTCAGTTAGGAGTATCGCTAATGAATAAAAAAATTATATTACTATCCTTAATATCAGCATTTACCATTTCATCATGCGTACAAGATTTTACATTTTCTAGCAGTATTGATTCCTCAACTTCCTTAGTTGAACCTGCAGATCCAAATGGCTTTGACCCCAATTTTAATTATGTTGGTTTAGAGACGAATAAGTTCGAGATCATCGCTGGACAATATGTTGTAAACGCGCAATTTAAACCTGAACAAACAAGAGATTCAGGTTTCTATCTTAGTATAATTAATAATTTTGGTGTTATCACCTTTCCTTTTCGCGATACCTCAATTGTCGCTTTCCACAAAAACGGATATATAACGGAAGTTCATAGATTCAAAAGTGAGAAACTGACGCTCAGTAAAGCAAATAACCTAGGTACTTTTACCGATAAACTTCTTGCAAGATCGACGGTGAGTTATTTTAGAGGCGATAAAACTTCTTACACAAAATGGTTAAATTGCCAATATATCTTTACCCCTGACGGTACACAGCCAGATGATAATGAACGCTACCTAAAATTTTTTAAAGACTACGGAATTCCAACCTCCATGTTTGTTCATTATGATAGTGACACTTCTGAGCACATGGAGAAGCAGGTTGGGCGCTATTATTTAGGTCTTGTTATAGAAACAGCCTCCGCTATACCGGTCTATTCAGAAGACTTGACTGAAATAATCGGCGTTATGACACTTTGTTTAGAACGTGGACGTTTAAGACGACTAGTCCTTTATTTAAAGGAAGATGGTTTTGATAATATTGTAACTGTCGAAACAATTGTCGATCTACTCTCTGACCATGAAGTTGAAACAATTCTAAACCCGTGTTTTTACATCACCGACACTTCCACTTTGCCAAAAGGAGATTGGCGAGTTATTCTCAGCAATAGCGCGCAAACTGTAAGAATATGACGATTAGCGTTTAAAAAATATAAGACATAAGCGAAAATTGTTTGGTAAATAACAAAGACTGTTTTTTAGACTACAACAGTTTATTGCACTCTATTTCAAAGCACGTATATACTATACATAGATAGAAACAGGATTTTTTATGAAGGCAATAATTTTTTTACTTTTTTTACTTTTTTCCACTCCAGAATACACAATGAATGCGTACGGAAACAATAAAACATTATTGGAAGAACAATCGTTCTATTTTGGGCATTACACACAAACGCACAATTACGGAGATGAAAATATAGTTGATTTTGGAGGGCAAGGTACAGGAAACATTATGGCTTTTGATTTGAATTCTAGATCTTATCAGTTGTTTGGCTCCAGTATCAGTGACTCAGATATTCTTGAAAATGAATTATATTCTCCGGACTTTAAAGATTACGAATTTATTAAATACGATGAGACACGTTATGATGATTATATTACCCACTTCGGTAATGACATTACAATAGATGGCGAACAATGGGGACCTAAAGAAAGTCCTTCGAACTCAACATGTAAAATTAGAGCCTATTACCATAATATTAGTCACAATAACGGCCTAGTAACTTTGATGTACGATTTCACTGGATTTCTAGTGGGTGATAGTCTTTTGATGACCGCCGCTCACGGCCTTTATAGAGATGTAACTGTCGAAACGTTTGATGACAACATCGAAAACAAATTTATTCCTGGAAAAATTGAAGTTTATGGTGCTATAGGTCTGAGTGATTCGTTAGCAGACTCCTACGATTACTATTCACTAGGAACAACAGTTTTCTTGCCTACATCATATATTTCTTTTAGAAGTTTTATTGATGACTGGGCACTTGTGAGACTAGATAAGCCACTAGGAAGGGAGCTATCCTATAGAAAACTTTCGACAATTCCGATGGATCTTAATGGAGATTATAGAATAATCGGTTATCCGGTGGAAACTCAAAGTTATAGTCGATTGGACGTTTCAAGCGCTGATTATGTCGTAGACAGCACCCGCCCAATGATTGAATATCAGCTGTCATCTGAAGATGGCATGAGTGGTTCACCTTTTTACTCAGCGGAGGATGATACCTCCTTTATCAGCGTTGGTCAAAATTGAAAGCCATACTTAGCATCAAGATCAACATATGGTATGCACGTTTGTTCTAATATCGATAAGACTTTTTCGTATGCGCTCACTTTCTCAAGTCAGATTCTTACTTTAGTTGACTCTTTAAACGCTAACTACAGACCAGAAAATGAGATTTTAAGTTTTGCTTCATTAGCAGGACAAAATATTGAAGAAGCCACTATCACCTGCGGTAGTGAATACACATGTAAAATATGTGCTGAAAATTGTTCAGTCATTGGAAATAATCTTGTCTTAAATAGTAATTCTACTCTTAATATAGAATTCCCATTTCCAGTTAACAATTTATTTTTCGTTGCCGATCCTTCGTCCGCGCTTCCTAAAATAGATATCAATTTTTCCACATATAAATATGGTTTAGAATCCCAATATGAGATTGAAGCCTCTAATGGACAATACAACTGTGCTTCCGATTATGCATACGCGGTCGCTATGAATATAAATTCTACTGAAGGCAGTGCAAGTCTTGCTTTTTCTTCTTTGGTTTTTTCTATTGACTGGGCTTTTATTCCTTCATTGACTTATGGTCCTAGTTACCCTGAGACATCAATTACCAATTTTAATGGTAATTGTGTTGCGTATGCGGTGATAAAACTTGATCAATCGTTAACTAATTCGATTTTGCCTAAAAGAGATGATAACGGAATACTGAATCGCACTACAGATCTTTATCCTGGCAAGGTTATTGCCGGATTAAAGAAAGTCTTGTTAGAAGAAAATATCGAAATGAAAGAAATAGGCAAATATGATATTTGTGATTTTTCCTCATATAAAATCGCAATTGTTTGTGATCCATATCGTTATTATCACGTAATAAGACAAAACCTTAATGTTAAATGGTCTCATTATATTATCGGCGTGGGAGAAATGAATCGTTATTCTGAAACTGAGTATATTTTGGACCCTAATGAATCCATTTTCTTGAACGTTTCAAGCAATGTGTCTGGCGCTGAGACACATTTTGACGCAACATCTTTTGTCGGTTATTTTTCAGTTAGGAGCATCGCTAATGAATAAAAAAATTATATTACTATCCTTAATATCAGCATTTACCATTTCATCATGCGCACATGATTACACATTTTCTAGCAGTATCGATTCTTCGCTTGAATCATCTGTTGACTCATCAACTTCCTTATTTGAGCCTGCAGATCCAAATGGCTTTGACCCCAATTTTAATTATGTTGGTTTTGAGACGAATAAGTTTGAGATCATCGCTGGACAATATGTTGCAAACGCACAATTTAAACCTGAACAAGCAAGAGATTCAGGTTTCTATCTCAGTATAATTAACAATTATGGTGTCATCACCTTTCCTTTTCGCGACACCTCAATTGTCGCTTTCCATTACGACGGATATATAACGGAAGTTCATAGATTTAAAAGTGAGAAACTGACGCTCAGTAAAGCAAATAACCTAGGTACTTTTACCGATAAACTTCTTGCAAGATCGACCGTGAGTTATTTTAGAGGCGATAAAACTTCTTACACAAAATGGTTAAATTGTCAATATATCTTTAATGCTGATGGTCATCCTGATGATAATGAACGCTACCTAAAATTTTTTAAAGACTACGGAATTCCAACCTCCATGTTTGTTTATTATGATAGTTATACTGATGAGAACCATGAGAAGCAGGTTGGCCGCTATTATTTAGGTCTTGTTATAGAGTCAGCCTCCGCTATACCGGTTTATTCAGAAGACTTGACTGAAATAATCGGCGTTATGACACTTTGTTTAGAACGTGGACGCCTAAGACGACTAGTCCTTTATTTAAAGGAAGATGGCTTTGATAATATTGTAACCGTCGAAACAATTGTCGCCCTACTCTCTGACCATGAAGTTGAAACAATTCTAAACCCATGTTTTTACATCACCGACACCTCCACTTTGCCAAAAGGAGATTGGCGAGTTATTCTCAGCAATAGCGCACAAACTGTAAGAATATGACGATTAGCATTTAAAAATCACAAA
>JAAZFO010000039.1 GCA_012511695.1 Erysipelotrichia bacterium
ACCAGCTAAATTATTATCGTTGACAAAAAGTGGATGATAACAAATCACATAACTGTTAAAACAGTTGTCACTTTTACCTTTTCCAGTATCTATAACAAATAAATAATTGCATTATTTGTTTCCTTTTGATAATATTACACACGACACGAAGAAAGAGAGAACTTTATGGCAAACATAAAACAACAAATCAAACGGAATAAAACTAACGAAAAAGCACGCAAGAGAAACGCTTCTAAAAAAAGCGCTTTTAGGACTGCGATTAAAAAAGTAAAGCTTGCTGTAGCCGCTAATGATTTAGCCAATGCAGAACTATTATTAAAAGAAGCTTTTCGTTTGATTGATAAATCAGTCAGTGATGGCGTCCAACATCAAAATACGGCTGCTAGAAGAAAATCCCAACTCTCAACTTTAGTAAATACTTTAAAGTAATTTCTACCGAGTAAAATTAATTAAAAATAACTCAAAAATGAAATGGCGGTCTGCAAGTCCGCTTTTTATTTGCAAATCCATTTGATATAACGTTTCTAATGTTTGGCTAACGATTTTTCGCGACACCACAAAACTATTTTTCCTTAAAATTTTCGCTCTAATCGGATTGATCGCTAATTCTTTTGCAATCTCATCAGTACTCCTGCCATGGCGTGATAAATAAGAAACACGGTTTAGTAAACGGAACTGGTTCGCTAATAATGAAATTAAAGCGACTGGTTCGACGTTGCTTGTTTTTAAATCACGGAACAAAGTAATGGCGTCAGCATTTCTTTCATCGACCAAATAATTAAAGAGGCGGAAGGCATTTTCTTCTAATGGGCGAGTAATTAATAAGTTAACTGTTTCATATGTAATGCGATTAGAGTATAAAGCTACTTTTTCCCCGTTATTAATCAAAGAAGCGTAGTCGCCATTTGTGCGGCGAGCGATTTCACTAATCGCTCCGCTGCTGACGACATGATGAGGCCAATTATCTTTAAAATATTGTCTGACAATGGCTGTCCATTGTTTTTTTTCTGGTTCAGGAACATTGACGATTTGACCGTTTTTTTCAATTAAGCGATATATCTCTTGTCTTTTATTTATTTCCGAATTAGCGGTATTGACTAAGAAAATTAAATCGCAATTAGGATTAGGGTTTTTAATATAATTAATCAAAGCTTTATAATCTTGTTCGCTTTCAATTTTATGGCGACCTTTTTCTTTTAATAAATAATAAGGATTGTCAAGAATAATTGCTTTATGCTCATAACCTAATGGTAAGTAATTCGCCTCACGAACAATGTCTTGGACAGAAGTTAACAAACTATCGAATCGTATAAAATTCATGGCGTCAGTTTCCGCTAAAGATTGTTTAACAATATTTTCCATTTGGCTTTTTAAACGGATGGTTTGCTTGCCATTTATTAAATAAATCATGCCAATATTATAGGCCATTTGACTATTAGTAACTAGATAAACATTGTTGAAAAAGTAATCGTTCCTTCTAAGTCTGTCAGTCGAATTTGCACGTCATTTGATGTCAAAGCCGCAAGCACACTTTGGGCTGGGTGACCATATTGATTGTTCTTACCACAAGAAATAACAGCCACTTGCGGTTTAAGATAATTAATAAACTCATCACTTGAAGACGTGCTAGAGCCGTGATGGCCAACTTTAAGCACGTCGCAAGCTAAATAAGGGTTGTCTTCCATAATCATCCTTTCGATTCTTTTTGTCGCATCACCCATTAATAAATAATCTAAATTACCGAGATGGAATCCGAGCACTAAAGACCGTTCATTTTCATCACTAGCTTCGCTGTTTTTCGCATTATAATTATAAAAAGTAATTGGGCCTAGCTTTATAGGAAATACCGCTTTATAATCATAAATATTTTTCACACGATATCGCTTTTTTAATCCTCCTAATGCTCCGCAATGATCTTCATCATAATGAGTAATAAAGACGCTTTCAATTTGATACAAACGCTTTTTTCGTAAAAAAGGCACGAGTACATCTTCAGCAATATCTTTATAATATAAGCCTCCGGTATCGATCAAAGAGGCACGGTTTTTATAACGGACCAATGCGCAATCTCCTTGACCTACATTTATAAATGAAACTTCAGCGGAAATACTATTATTAACTGGCAGAGCATAAAATAAAATAAAGGCGATAAGAATTAATGAAAGTCGGCGCGCAAAAGGGCGCAAACCTAATGATAAATAATAAAGATATCCGATATATAAAATCCCATATAAAATTCCTAACAACCCAGGTAAAGAAGGAGCGTGAATAGTCAAATTAAATACTTTGACCACTTTCGTAAATTTTACCAAACACAAAATCATAAATTTATTAACTTCCACAAGTGGTAAACTTAAAAAATTAAACAAGGAAACAAGACCTATTCCTAAAAACAACGGCATGCTCAATAGTTGCAAAGGCAAAGAAAAAACATTGATTTCATGATAGAATTTGAGCTCAAATGGTAGAAATAATAAATAGATGACTAAAGACTTAATAAAAGTGCTTTTAAATTTGTGTTCCGGATAAATATCACGGATTAAATAAACAGCGATTGGAATACCAAAACTTAAAACAAAACTATCTTGTCTTGCCAAATAACGATCCATCAATAAAAAAATAATCCCGACAATAGATAAGATGTCTAAATAAGAAAACTTTTTCATCAGCACATACTTGTTTACCCATTTAAAAATAGCGACAATACTCACCCTTATTATCGCCAAACGGGGAAAAGTAAACAAACTATAAACACCGACTATAAGCGTGGATATCGCTTCTGCATTTTTATCCTTCAAAAAGATTTTTAGACCATAGTTTACTACCGTTATAAAACCGATAATATATAGTCCAGTAGCCGCTAGAAAACGCGAGAGATGTAAATCTTTTAAAGCCGTACTGAGGCCACTATCCTCATTTTTTGAAAATAATATAGCGCCGATAATACTCCGTTCCGTTTCATCAAACTGCGATAAAAACCGTTCTTGAAATTGTCGGAATCGGATGGGGTTAGTAAATTTAACTCGAACATCATCACTCTTTAAAATAGCGAAGACACCCTTGCGCTTTAGGTAATTATTGAAATCGAAATCCGATTCAAGAACCGTAAAATCAGCTTTTTCTTTTTTTCCATTAATTATCAATATATCCCCGATTTCATACCGATGACTTTTTGCATAAACATATAATCTTTCTCCACCACTATTAAAAAGAATATGGTTGTCTTTTGCTTCGTAAACTATGCCTTGATAATTATTTTTCTCATACGAGAAATTTATAAAAGATAAACCGATGCCGATAATAATAGTCGCGCCCGCTAAAAATGTGAAAGCTTTGCGACCGCGACGAGAGACGAAAAATAAGAATAAGGTAGTGATTAGCGAGACAATTAAAATAGAATAACGCCAATTTAAACCTAGAAAAAGGGCAATTATAAGAAGAAGAAATATCACGAATGCAAAATAATATAACTGCGAATTTTATTGTAAGTGGCATTGCCGATGCCGTAGACATTCATCACATCTTCTAAAGTGTTATACAAACCATTTCCGGTACGATAGGAAACAAGCGAAGTGGCAATTGAAGTCGTGATACCGGAGACACTCATTAAAGTTTCCGCGTTGTCTTCGTTAATATTGACTTTGACAATTGGGGTCGTGGAGCAGATGTCATTAGCATCAAACTTTCCAGAAATATAATACGAAGAATTGTTCTTTAAAACAGCAGCGGGAAAATACGCTAGGTCGTCCGCATTAGCGGTCGCACCTCCAGCAGCTTCAATAAGATCAGCCATCGTTATTTCCTCACTTAATACGTAAGTGCCAGCTATATTGACTTCACCCTCAATCGTGTACTTATAACCATTACCTGAGGTCATAATTGACAATGAATTTTGCAAATTGTTTGGTTGTTCCAAGTCTGGATCAATGATCATAAAGCCCACAATAACGACAAAAGCAGCCACAATGACACCGATTAATATTTTAATCATATAAAAAAACCTCCTTACATAACAAATAGGGAGGTTGTTTACTTTTTTTCCAAAATTAATTATTTAATCCCGATTTTAACAACTTCAACTTTGTAATTTTTTGCCGCTTTTACTTCAACGACATCACCGACCATTTTATTCACTACTGCTTTGCCTAAAGGGCAAGAGTTAGAAATTTTTCCTTCGAATGGATTACTTTCAACGGTGGCGACAATCATAAAAGATTGTTCTTTTTTAGTGTCTAAGAAACGAATAGTTACTGTCGAGCCTAAGCCAACTTTTTTAGTGCTAGTTTTGCTTTCTTCAATAATTTCAGAATCCGCCAAAATATTTTCGATTTCTTTAATGCGACCTTCGACTTCCGCTTGCCTATTTCTCGCGGCATCGAAGTCAGCGTTTTCCGATAAGTCACCCTGTGATCTTGCTTCAGCAAGTTGTTGTTTAACTTCTTCTCTGACGACATTAACTAAATAAGTAATTTCGTCTTCTAATTTTTTGTATCCGGCTCTTGTCAGTTTTTGTTTCTCAACCATTGCACAACCTCTTTTCTAGCAAGCGCTATTATATCAATGTGAATTAATAATTACCACGTTTTATTTTATAATTCTTCTTTTAGTTCTTGAATTTTAGGATCTTCCTGCCAGGCAGCAAAAACTTCTTCGACTTCTGCAAACTCTTCTTCATCAATCAATTCTAATTCGCCGTTTTCATAATACCGCATCACCACGACTTCTTGTTCGGGATCTTTAGTGTCATAAAAAAATACATAAGAGGCTTTTCTTTCTTCATGAACATACGTGAATAAAATTTGCATTAAATGCTCTTGACCTTCGTGATCGATAACAACCATTTGATTATCTTGATTAATTTCCATTTTAGTTAACCTTTCATTCTCAAGTATGTATCTAATATTATACATGCCGCAATCCGATCGACATTATCTTTTCTTTGTTGCGGACTCATTCCTCTTGCAGAAACACTTTTATGGGCGGTGACACTGGAAAGTCGCTCATCCATCATCTCGATAATTAAAGTGGGATTATCTTTTAACAAATCATCTTTAAATCGGAGGCAAATATCACTCATGTCGCTTTTCTTTCCACTCATATGTAAGGGTAATCCCAACACGATATTTTTAATTCCCATTTTTTCCACTAGTTTTAAGACATGTTTTCTGGCGACGACATATTGATTTTTATCAAAACGCAACGTCTCAAGACCGTGAACAAAACCGAGCGCATCGCTATAGGCAATGCCGAGAGTTTTCATCCCTAAATCTAAACCTAAATACTTCGTAGCCATTACTTTAACAAAAAATCCTTTACCACTTGTAATTGAGCGATATCTTTACCAGCCCCAGAAGCTAAGTCTGCTTTACCACCACCAGAGCCCTTTAAAAGCGTCGCAATTTCTTTAACTAATTTACCAGCGTGCATTCCCTTTTTAGTCGCTTTTTCACTCACCGCAACGACAATTGGATAACGGCCATTTTCTTCACCGATTAAAACGATGAGATAATTATCTTTATTTTCTCTTAAGCCATAAATAATCTTCAGTAAGCCATCTCTATTTTGTTCTTTTAAATGTTTAACGAGTACTAAAAGACCATCTTTTTTTACGAAGCTATTTTTTAAATCACCGCTCATCATTTGCGCAAGTTTTTGGTTAAGGTGGTCATTTTCTTTTTTATAAAGATCTTTTTCATTACTTAAGGCCTTAATTTTATTTGCCACATCGTTAATAGAACCAACCGCCAATAAATCACGGCTTTGGTTAAGGATGTTCTCTCTTTTTTTCAATAATTCATATGCGCCGATTGAAGTCCGCGCCTGAATGCGCCTAACTCCAGCGGCAATACTTTCTTCAGATTCAATGACAAAAACACCGATATCGGCGGTATTGTTAACATGGGTGCCTCCGCATAATTCTTTAGAGATATCAGCAAAAGCCACCACGCGAACTTCGTCGTCATATTTATCATCAAATAGAGCTTTGGCGCCGATTTCTTTTGCTTCTTCAATAGGTAAAACCACTGTTTTTTGTTTTAAGGATGCAGCGATATAATAATTAACTTTTCTTTCCACTTCCGCAATTTGTTCGCTAGACATCCTAGCGGGATGGTTAAAGTCAAAGTGTGAGTAGTGTTCATTAACATAACTCCCTTGTTGTGTGATGTGTTCGCCCAACACTTCAATGAGCGCTGCATGGAGTAAGTGAACGGAAGAATGGTTTCTTTTAATTAACGCATGCCGATATTCGTCGACCTTAGCCACTACTTGATCGCCAACCTTCACTGCGCCATACATCACTTTTACATAGTGTAAGTGTTGCTGATTTGGCATTTTGATGACATTGACGACTTTTGCAGACAAATGGTCATTTTCTAAAATTCCTGAGTCCGCCACTTGCCCACCGCTTTCTGCATAGAAATTAGTGACATCAAGTAAGACCTCTCCCTCATCATCGACACTCTGAACTTTTTGACCATCTTTAAAAAGGGCAATCACGGTGGCTTTCGTCGGCCCACTCATATAATTAAACATAGAAGATAAAGTGCAATTCATTAAGTCAATCGCTTGAAGAGACATCGATTGCGAATTGCCTCTAGCAGCTCTTGCTCTTTGTCTTTGCGCTTCCATTAATTGTTCAAAAACGGTGAGATCGATATTAATTCCTTGTTCATGACAAATTTCCGCTGTCAACTCTTTAGGAAAACCAAAAGTGTCATATAACTTAAAAACATCAGCGCCACTGAGGGTCTGATTTTCGGCGATTAATTTCATTAATAAGTTTTCACCATTTTTAAGAGTTTTAATAAATCTCTCTTCTTCGTTTTTGACCATTTTAGCGATCTGGGTTTGGTGATCAAATAAATATGGATAATAGTCTTCCATATTCTTAACAATGAGAGGAATTACTGTAAAAAGATATGGTTTTTCAATGCCTAAAACTTTACAAAAGCGGACCGCTCTTCTTAATAATCTTCTTAAAACATAACCGCGACCTTCATTAGAAAAGGATTCGCCATCAGCTAAAGCAAAGGTGATAGCTCTTAAGTGGTCAGCAATGACCCGAAAGGCCAATTGGTGGTCCTCATATTTTCGACCACTAAATCTTTCCACTTCTTCAATAATTGGATAAAATAAATCGGTTTCAAAGTTTGTGTTAGTCCTTTGCAAAATACAAGCAATTCGTTCTAAACCAGCACCAGTGTCAATATTTTTACTCGGTAATTCTTTATAGTCTTCACGTTTAATGCCTGGCGCAGCACAAAACTGTGAAAAGACGATATTCCAAATTTCAATATAGCGGTCATTTTCTATATCTTTCACTAATAAGTCTATTCCGCGTTGCTCAGGATCGTATTTTTCACCGCGGTCAAAAAATATTTCAGTAGCAGGTCCGCACGGCCCTTCACCGATTTCCCAAAAATTATCATCTTTAGCAATGAGATGACTCTCACTAATCCCGGCCTTAAGCCAACTTTTTTTAGTGACCAAATCGTCTGGATGGTAAGTGATATATAATTTTTCTTTTTCAAAGGCAAACCACCGCTTTTCGGTTAAAAGTTCAATGGCCCAAGTAATCGCTTCATCTCTAAAATAGTCACCGATTGAAAAATTGCCAAGCATTTCAAAAAATGTATGGTGCCGAGCTGTTCTTCCGACATTTTCAATATCATTCGTGCGAATACATTTCTGGATATTGGCAAGACGGCGACAAGGTGGTATTTCACTGCCATCAAAATATTTCTTCAACGCGGAAACACCAGCATTGATCCACAATAACGTCGGGTCATTTTTTGGAACTAAAGAAGCACCAGCGACGATATGATGGCCCTTACTGGCAAAAAAATCTAACCACATTTTACGAATGTCTTTGGCTTTCATGTAACGCATAAGTTCCTCCAAAAATATAAAACGTCCCTTTGATAAGGAACGAATTTCTCCGCGGTACCATCTTTTTTCTTCTACACTGTAGAAGCACTTACTTCAAATCTCACGCGATTTAAACGTCGGCATTACCCGAAACTTGGGAAGTGGCGCTTCATGCCTTACCTATACCCTTTTCACCACTAGGTACTCGCTCTTAGGGTATCTCATGAATTGGTTTCTTGCTTATCGAAAATAATTTAACACAAATTAAAGATAAAAACTATAGTTTTTTACTGATTGAATCGATGACGCCACCACCGAGACAAAGTTCACCCTCATACAAAACTGCCGCTTGGCCAGGAGTAACGGCTTTCAGTGGGGTTATAAATGACAAAACTAATGTCTCTTCGCTAAGGGCCGTAATTTTCACCAAGCTGTCCTTTTGGCGATAGCGAAACTTTGCTTGATAAACTTTATTAAGTTTGGGCTTTTTGCTAATCCAATTAAGGTGAGTAACCGTGCAGCCAACACTATATAAATAGTCATTTTCATCGCCACTGGCGACATATAAAATATTACTTTCGAGGTCTTTATCAACAACGAACCACCCCTTGGCGATTTCTCCAGAAATGCCGCCAATACCGAGCCCTTTGCGTTGACCAATCGTATAAAACATGACGCCTTCATGTTCGCCGATAATCCGTTTAGTGGCGATATCGATGATTGACCCTTTACGTACTGGAATATAGTTTTTTAAAAACTCTTTGAAATTTCTTTCGCCGATAAAACAAATACCGGTGCTATCTTTTTTATCCATGACACTCTTTAAACCAAGAGTGTGAGCAATGTCACGTACTTCACTTTTATCTATGTCCCCTAAAGGAAACAAACACCACGACAACTGCTCTTGACTAATTTGGCTAAGGAAATAAGTTTGATCTTTATTTTTGTCGTGACTCTTTAATAAATAAGCCACACCGTTTTCATCGACTCGTTTAGCGTAATGCCCCATGGCAATCGCATCAAAGCCTTGGTTTTTTGCGAAGTCTAAAAAAGGGCCAAATTTAACATATTTATTGCAAAAAATGTCCGGATTTGGTGTTTTACCCTTTTTATATTCACCGATTGCGTAAGTAAAAACATCGTCCCAATATTGTTTGCTATAATCGACTCTTAAAAGAGGAATTCCTAACTTTTCCGCCACTTTTTTAGCATCTTCATAATCTTTTTCTTGGGGACATTGATCGCTACTAAGCGTAGGGTTACCCAGGTAATCATTATTCACTAAGGCGTCCCAGTTACGCATGAAAGCACCGGTAACTTCATGGCCAGCTTTAAGTAATAAATAGGCCGAGACAGCACTATCAACTCCGCCAGATATTCCGAGTAAAATTTTCATTATTTAAATAGTTCCTCGCTATCTAAAATGACCGTAAATGGGCCTTCGTTAGTACTATTAATTTTCATATCTGCGCCAAAAATACCGGTGGCAATGGGCCCAAATTTTTCAAGTAGTTTCGTATTAAAATATGCATATAATGCTTCTGCTTGCGCTTGAGGCATCGCTTTAGTAAAAGATGGTCTGCGCCCTTTAGATAAGTCGGCATAAAGAGTAAATTGACTCACCGACATAATCTGTCCCTTAACATCATGAATTGATAAATTAGTTAATCCTTTTTCATCCATAAAAACGCGTAACGCTAAAACCTTATCAATCATTTTGTCGATAATAGCTTGATTATCACTGTGGGTAAAACCTACTAATAAGCAAAAACCACGCTTGATTGAGGAGTGAATATGGCCGTCAATTATTACTGAGGCTTCACTCACCGTTGTTAAAACAATTTTCATAATCCAATAATCTCCAAAATAACTTGCGGCTTAGCCACGTAGTGAGCACTGATCACAAAGGCATTGGTGACTTGATCAACTATCGGGCTAACTGCCAATAAATCTTTATTCGTGTGCACATAAGCAAGAACTTCATTTTGTTTAATTTTAGCGCCGACTTTTTTAGTTAGCACAATGCCAGCAGCCATATCGATACTATCTTCAATCGTCGTCCTTCCACCACCTAAACGCATCGCCGCTAGACCAATTTCTAAAGCGTTAACGCTTTTGATATAGCCAGCTTTGCCCGCCTTAATAGTTATAATATTTTTAGCGAGGGGAAATTTTTCTGGTTTTAAAATAAATGAAGGGTCTCCACCTTGAGCGATAACCATTTTGACAAATAAGTTAAAAGCGGAGCCGTCGGCAATAACTTTTTCTAGTTTGGTCCGCCCTTGCTCTATTGAGGTAGCGAGTTTAGCTTGTAGTAAAATAATCGCTCCGCAAGTGTAACATAATTCCATTAAGTCTTCGGGACCTTTTCCTTGTAACGCATTAATCGCTTCTTTCACTTCTAAAGCATTGCCGATTGCTAAACCTAAAGGTTCAGCCATATGACTGATCACAGCGCGTGTATCACGGTTTAAACCTTGTCCGATTTTAACCATTAAGTTGGCTAAAGCTTTGGCTTGAACGATATCTTTCATAAAGGCCCCACTACCAACAGTGACATCGAGTAAAATTGTATCCGTGCCAGCCGCTAGTTTTTTTGACATGATACTCGCGGCAATTAAAGGGATAGATTCCACTGTCCCTGTCACATCTCTCAGCGCATACATCTTTTTATCAGCAGGGACAAGCGCCTCCGTTTGTCCAGCTAAAACGATACCGATATCATTAACTTGTTTAATAAACTGCTCACCACTGATGTGAACATCAAAAGATGGGATAGCTTCTAATTTATCTAAAGTACCACCCGTATGACCAAGACCACGACCACTTAATTTGGCAAAAGTCGCCCCGCACGCCACCACCATTGGTCCTAAAACCAAGGAAGTTTTATCACCGACACCACCGGTCGAATGCTTGTCGACTTTGATACCTTTTAAACGACTCAAATCTAAGGTTTGGCCGGAATGTTCCATGCAGGCGGTTAAATGAGTTACTTCTTTTTCATCCATTCCTTGAAAAACAATCGCCATACACATCGCACTCGTTTGATAATCAGGGATTTCACCTTTGGTATAACCATTAATCCAAAAAGCGATTTCTTCTTTACTTAAAGTTTTACCCTCACGTTTTTTAATAATTAAATCGACCATCCGCATCATAAGTCCTCGCCCTCAATATAACATAAAAAATATTATTTTTTGTATGATTATGTGCTAAAATAACAGCGATGGATTTTATTACACATTTAAGAAAATATTTATCGAAAGAAGAGGTCAACAACCTTGAAGCGAGTTTAGCTCTTCCACGAACTCACGCTCTTTTGCTCAACACAAAAAAAATGGCTGTCAAAACTTTATTACGCTTATATCCTTTATTAACGCCACATCCCATCGTAAAAAATGGCTTTTATTACGATAAAAACATCTATGATTTAGGGCGGAGCATTTATCATGAACTAGGCTGCTTTTATTTACAAGAACCGAGCGCGATGGTCGTCAGTTATTTGCTCAACCCTCTACCTGATGAAACGGTCTTAGACTTATGTGCGGCTCCTGGTGGGAAAAGTGTGCAGGCCTCTTTTTTGATGCGCAACCAAGGAGCGATTATCGCTAATGACATATCGCGCAGCCGTTGTAGAGCTATTTTAGAAAATGTTGAACGTTTAGGGCTCGGTAATATTATTATCACTAATAATGATTTTGCCCTGATCGCCAATCGTTATTTAAATTACTTTGACAAAATCATTGTGGACGCTCCATGTTCAGGCAGTGGCATGTTTCGTAAGGACGAACGCCTAAAAGATGACTGGTCTTATCAAAAAGTCTTAAAATACGCCGCTGTCCAAAAGGAATTGTTGGCTTTAGCTTTTTCAATGTTAAAACCAGGGGGCACATTAGTTTATGCGACTTGCTCTTTTTCCTATGAAGAAAATGAAGAAGTCGTCGCTACTCTTTTAAATAATAGCGAGGCGGAATTTATCACACTTTGTCATCCCGCTTTTTATCAAGACCAAAACCTACCTCTAGGTGTCCATCTTTTTCCGCATCGTTTTAAAGGTGAGGGCCACTATCTTTGCTTGATCAAGAAAAAAGGACTTGCTCGACACATAAAACGGACTACTAATCAAAGCCCTTTACCATTTAAAGTTGTTACTAATGGTTATACATTTTTTAGCCGCTATGGCGACTTTCTCTTTCTTCAAGATAAGGCCATTAAACTAAGAGGCTTAAATATCATTAGAAATGGCGTAAAAGT
>JAAZFO010000040.1 GCA_012511695.1 Erysipelotrichia bacterium
CTGCATAAGCGTCATCGCTTAGTAAATGTTCAATTTTACAGGCACTTTCTTCCGCTTCAACGGGATCAATGCCTAGATATATAAATATCTTTGTTAATAACTTATGTTTTTCTAGAGTTTTCTCAGCAAGACTTAAACCTTCGCCAGTAAGAGCGATCACGCCACTTTTTGGATCGGTAATCACATAACCAGCTTCTTTAAGTTTTTTTAAAGCAATCGATACCGAAGTTTTAGAAAAATTCATAAACCTTGCCAAATCAACCGCTCGAATTGAGCCGTGTTTTTTTTGGGCCTCTAAAATACTTTCTAAGTAGTCTTCAGTAGATTGTTTCTTCCTATACATAGTGGTTAGTTAGTCAATGCTAACTTATTATACTGTTTTGCTTGCTTTTTGTTCAAGGACAAATAAAATGTATAGTGGTTAGTGTCTACTAACTTAAATTGTGTCTCTTCGAGAAGTCATTACTTAGTGGCGTTAAATAGGGATAACCGAATCAATCATTATGTTGATAATCAGTGTCTTCTAAAATAACAACTCAGAATCATATAGCTATTAAGTGCATAGTAGGAGGTAGAAATACTTATGCTAAAAACACTAAATGAATTCAAGCTTGGCACTACTGGCCAAATCAAAAAAGTAAAGGGTGAACGTAAGATTAGAAGACGTTTATTAGATATGGGTGTCACTCCAGGAACGACGGTTTTGTTAAGAAAAAAAGCCCCTTTAGGCGATCCAATTGAAATTACTATTCGTGGTTATGAACTAACTTTAAGAAAATCAGAAGCCGCTTTAGTCTTATTAGAAGTGGAAGAAGAATAAATGAAGATTTTTGCGTTATTAGGTAATCCCAATAGTGGGAAAACGACTTTATATAATTCATTAACCGGCAGCTCAGCACACGTGGGCAATTGGCCAGGTGTTACCGTAGAAAAAAGAACCGGCATTTATAAAAAAGGCAAAGAAAGGGTACAAATTGTTGATTTACCCGGAATTTATTCTTTGTCTCCTTATACTTCAGAAGAAGTAATTTCTCGCAACTTTATTTTAGATGAACGCCCAGATTGTGTCATCAATATTGTTGATGCCACTAATTTAGAAAGAAACTTATATTTAACGACACAAGTGTTAGAAATCGATGTGCCTGTTATTGTCGCACTCAACATGATGGATGAAGTCGCTAAAAGAGGGCGGAAAATCGATGTCCATAAACTGGAAAAAGAATTAGGGGTTCCGGTGGTGAAAATCTGCGCTTTAAAAGAGCAAGGGTTGAATAAATTAATGGCTAGGGCCATTGAAGCGGCAAACACTAAAAGAAAAGGTGATACTTTTATTGAAAATAAAGACTTATTGCACTTAATTGGTGATGTTTATATTTCTTTTAAGGCGCAAAAGGTTGATAATCCTTTATTTCACGCGATTAAACTAGTGGAAAAAGATGAAGAAGAAGTTAAAAATCATCCCAATCTATTACCCGTAGTTGAAGATTTCCAAAAGGTTTTTAGTAATGAGGTTTTTGGTTCAGATTTTGAAGCGGTCATCGCCGATGCCAGATATCAATACATCACCGCGACCTTTGGTGGGGTGGTGACGAATATCGATAAACATAAAAAAGAAGACATCCATGAATTAACTGAATCTGATAAAATCGATAAGGTTTTAACTAATCGGTGGCTGGGCATTCCTCTGTTTTTACTAATCATATTTACTGTTTTCCATTTTGTGTTTTCGGAGAACTTTTTGTTTTTGGGAGGGTTATTTGCGAAGGTTACTCCTAGCTTTGTTAATACCCCTTATGAAGGAATTATTTGGAATCAAGGTGGACTCGCTTCTCCAGGTGTCTTTTTACAAAGCTTAGTAACGAGGACTACTGACCTGCTCGGCACCTTAACTAGTACCGGGTTAGCTAATATCGCCACTCCACATTGGTTACAAGGCTTTTTAGTCGACGGTGTTTTAGGGGGCTTATTCGCTGTTTTTAGTTTTGTGCCTCAAATCTTATTACTCTTTTTACTATTCCAAATTTTAGAAGATAGCGGCTATATGGCAAGGGTCGCATTTATGCTCGATAGAATTTTTCGTAAATTCGGTTTATCGGGCCGAGCCTTTATGCCATTAA
>JAAZFO010000001.1 GCA_012511695.1 Erysipelotrichia bacterium
GATGGAGGCGCCGAGCTACACTGTTAAGTTAAGGAAAATGCGCTCGCGTTATGGTTCAAACAATCGCCGGACAAAGGTCATCACTTATTCTTCTTTCTTAATTCATTTTCATGAAGATATAATTAAGTCAGTCATCATTCATGAGCTCTGTCACTGCTTTGTCTTTAACCACAGTCAAAGCTTTTACGATATCCTTTATAAATATTGTCCTGATTACGATATGTACCGCCGTAAATTATTGAAAGTTGAACTAGTATGAACTTAATTATTACTTCTAAAAACAATGCTAAAGTTAAAGATGCTTGTGCTTTAAAAAGAAAAAAAGTACGCTTAGAAAAAAATCTTTTCCTTATGGAAGGAATTAAAAACCTCGATATGGCCCTATTGTATGGGCGGGTTAAAATCATTTTTACGACTATTGATTTACCTTTTTTAAATCCAGAAATTGAAGTGCATCGGGTTAGCGATGCGGTGCTGGACAAACTCGCCTTTAGTAAAAATCCAGAAGGGGTAGTTTTTGTCGTTGCCATGCTAGAGCCTCGTAAAAGTAAAGCTGAGTATCACAAAATTCTTTTTCTTGATGGCGTTAATGATCCCGGCAATCTCGGAACGATGATTCGCACAGCGACAGCTTTTAATTATGACGCCGTTATTTTAGCTAAAGGTAGTGTTGATATTTATAATGAAAAGGTGTTAGCCGCTACTAAAGGGAGTCTTTTTTTAATCGATACTTTTTATGATGATTTAAGTCCTTATAAAAAGAGCCATAAAATCATCGTCTCGACCATTGAGCAACCGGCGACTCCTTTAAAAGATCTCCCTAAATTCGATGATTTTGTTTTAGTCTTAGGTAATGAGAGCCATGGGGTGAGTGAGGGATCTTTACTCCTAGCAGATGTTCGGGTTAATATTCCCCTAAATCCCGCGGTCGACTCTTTGAATGTCGCTGCGGCTACTAGTATCTTCATGCATTACCTTCAATAATTTGCATTACTACTTTATGAATAAAAGATAAAACGACGACATTTTACTAAAGTAAGCTCTTATTTTATGTTATAATCATAAACGATTTATTAGCGAGGGTTATTATGAAAAAAGAAACTCTATTACTATTACAAGACGCCGCCTTAAAACAAATAAAGGAAGTGGTGAATAGTGAAGCTTTACATAATGTACGCCATACTTATTTATCAAGGAAAAGTGAGTTATCTATTTTAATGAGCCAACTCGGTCGTTTACCTAATGAAAAAAGGAGACAATTCGGCCAATTAATTAATGGAGTCCGCAGCGCGATTACGAAAGCTATTGAAGAAAAAATGGCCCTTTTAAAAGCGCAAGAGCTCACCGAAAAGCTCGCTAAAGAAAAAGTCGATATTTCCTTACCAGGTAAAGGGGCCACCGTCGGTGCAAGAAATCCATTCCACATCATCACTGACGAAATGGTCGAAATTTTTCTTGGGATGGGTTTTGAAATCGCTGATGGTCCTGAAGTGGAAAGTGATTATTTTAATTTTGAATTAATGAATATCCCTAAAGATCACCCCGCTCGTGATATGCAGGATACTTTTTATATTAACGAGTCGCTTTTGTTAAGAACACATACTTCGCCAGTGCAAGCGCGAGCGATGCAAGAAAACAGAGGTAGGCCTCTTAGAGTTATTTGCCCTGGCAAAACTTATCGCCGTGACGATGATGATGTCACTCATTCACATCAATTCGCTCAAATCGAAGGCTTACTCATCGATAAAGATATAAATATCGGCCACTTAAAAGCTACTTTAGAATTATTCGTCCATAAAATGTTTGGTGAAAAACGAAAAATCAGGTTGCGAAGTTCATTTTTCCCCTTTACAGAGCCAAGTGTTGAAGTCGATATCACCTGCGCTAATTGTAGTGGTCGTGGGTGTCACATGTGTAAAGGGACAGGCTACATTGAGATTTTAGGAGCGGGTATCGTCCATCCCAATGTCTTAAAAATGAATGGCTATGATCCTGAAGTTTATAGTGGCTTTGCTTTTGGTATCGGCATAGAGCGTGTAGCTATTTTGCGTTATGACATCGATGATATACGGAAAATTTATCAAAACGATGTCCGTTTTTTACAGCAGTTTAAAAAAGTCAGTTAGGAGAAATTAAGATGTTAGTCAGTTTAAAAAACATCAGTCGTTATATGTCTTTAGATGGTTTGACCGCTGAAGAAATCGCTAACAAGCTTACTTTTTCTGGTGTTGAAGTTGAAGAAATAAGACATTTAGCTAGTGGGACAAATTTAGTTATCGGTGAAGTTTTAACTTGTGTTGCCCACCCAAATAGCGATCACTTACATATTTTAGAAGTTAACCAGGGATTGAAATACGGAGTAGTGCCAATTGTTTGTGGCGCCCCCAACGCTAAAGCGGGAATTAAAGTTATCGTCGCGCGAATCGGAGCCGTATTGCCCCAATTAGAAATCAAAAAAAATAATATCCGTGGCGTCGATAGTCACGGGATGTGCTGTGGCTTATTAGAATTAGGTGTCGATGCTAAATATTTATCTGAAGAGCAAAAAGCTGGCATTGAAGTCTTGCCTTTAGAAGCGCCAGTCGGTGAAGAAGATGTCTTAGCCTATTTAGGCTTAGACGATACCGTCTTAAATCTTAATGTTTTAGCTAATCGCCCTGACTTATTATCAACGATGAATGTCGCTCGAGAAATCGGTGCTTTATTTAATCGTAAAGTGGAAATCCCTTCCTTTAGTCCAAAAGTTCAATTTCAAACCCCTTTAGTCGTCGGCTCAAAAACAAAACGCTGTCCACAATTTGCCGGTCGTGAAATTCGTCAGATCGTCACTAAACCTTCTCCGCAGTGGCTCGTGTCCGCTTTAATGGCTATGGGCATTAGAAGTATTAATAATATCGTCGATATCGGCAACTATGTGATGATGATGACTGGCCAACCTTTACATATGTATGATGCTGACAAATTAACCGATAGTGAACTCACAGCCCAAGATGATTACGGCGGTGATTTTATAGCACTCGACGAACAAACTTATAAAGTAGTACCCGGTGATATCGTTATTTGTACAGACAACCGCCCAATGTGTCTCGGAGGAGTGATGGGCTCTTTAGCTTGCGCTGTTACAGAAGATACCAAAAATATTTATATCGAAGCTGCCTCTTTTGATGGTCCATCGATTAGACGGACTTCTACGCGCCTAGGCTTGGTGAGTGAATCATCTTCAAGATTTGTTAAAGGGACTAACCATTTCCAAGCCGACTTTGTCTTGGATTTTGCGACTGACTTAATTAATGAGTTATGCGCGACGAAAGAAAATAGCAACATTGTTAGTTATCATAGCGAGGTGTATGTACCGCAAGAAATCAAAACGACGGTTACTAAAATTAACAAACGGCTCGGCACTACCTTTTCTAAAAACGAAATTATAGACGTTTTAAATAGCCTTAATTTCGTCGTCTCTTTTAAAAATACTGAGGAATTGTCCGTCGGTGTTCCCCCTTATCGTCTCGACGTGTATGGAGAAGCGGACATCAGTGAAGAAGTCATCCGCGTCTTAGGTTTTGACCGTGTTAAAGCCGTTCTTCCGTGCTTAGATACAAAAGTCGGAATGTTTTCCATACGCCAAAAAAGAATTAAAAATATCAAAAACTTCTTACTCAATAAGGGCTTAGATGAATGCGTAACTTATACGTTGACTTCAGAAAAGAAGGTATTAGATTTTAATCTTCTAAATGAAGAAAAACATTACACCTTACTCAACCCCTTAACTGAGGAAAGAGTCTTTTTGCGGACACACATCTTAGCGGCACTTTTAGAGGTGGCCACTTATAATGTTGCCCGTCAAAATAAAGACTTAGCCTTATTTGAGCTGTCTAATATGACGAGCCAAGCTTCGCGGAAAGAACATTTGGCAATCGTCTTAGGCGGTCATAAATTAGCACAAGGTTTGCTCGCTAAACAACCCTATGATTTCTTTGATATTAAAGGTTTAGTTGAAGGGATATTCACCCTTCTTGGCATTGAGCCTTCTCGTTATAGATTTGAACGCTTTGTCGATTGTAAAGACGAACTCCATCCCGGGAAAGCTGCTACTATTTTATTTCAAAACAAAATAATCGGTAAGTGTGGTGAACTCCATCCCACTGCGATAGAGAAATGTGATTTAGGTAAAACTGCAGTTGTTGTTTTAGAACTCAATCTCGAACCCCTTTTAGCCGCTAAAGTGAGCGAAGTTAAAATGGCACCAATTTCTCGCTTCCCGACTGTCTCTCGCGATTTAGCCTTAGTCTTAGCGCAAGATCTCGCCGTTGGTGATGTCGTCAAATATGTTAAGAAAAGTGGTGGAGCTTTAGTAAAAGACTGTCAAGTATTTGATGTCTATCAAGGCGAGGGCATTGCTGAGGGCTATAAATCGATGGCCATTACTGTGACATATGGTAAAGATAACGCTACCTTAACCGAAAAAGAAGTGAGCGCTGTTGAAGACGACATCAAATTTGCTTTAACGCGAACCTTTAAAGCGGAGATTCGGGACTCATGAAAATTAATCGTTCGACATTACCGATACAAAAAGACTTAAAGATCAAAGGAACAATTGATTTTTCTACTTATCCTTTAGATGGACATCATATCCGGCAAATCACTCGGTGTGAAGTCGTCGGGGTCTTACACGAATTCGAAGACGTCCTGCGTTGTAAGGTAAACGGGTTTGCCGAAGTCATCGCCCCTTGTTCGTACACCTTAGATGATGTAGCTTTGAAAGTGAAATTCAAAGAGGAATTTTTCTTTTCCGCTGATGAAAATTGTTCAAAACATATGGACTATGAAGCCGGTGATATCATTGATTTAGGCCCTTATGTTTTGGCATTAATTTGTGCAGCGGTGCCCCACAATCTAGTCAAGCCTGGTGCGAAGCTGCCGAGTAGTGGAAAAGGGTATCGCGTTTTGACTGAAGATGATTTTCTGTTGGAGAGATCGAAAAAAAGTAATCCCGCTTTTGCGATTTTAGACGAATTGCTCCCCGCTGATGAAGACGATAATCATCTTTAAAAACATAAAGATGTAGTTGTTGAAATGCCGCTTGTTAAAGGGGCATTTTATTTTTTCTTTAATTAATATTTGCATTCATATTTTTCTTTTGCCATAATAAGAACACACAAGTGGTAGAAAGTGGTAGAAAGTGGTAAAAATGTTTTTTGGAAGTTATAACCATACACTAGATGAAAAAGGCCGTTTGATGCTTCCGCGCAAGATGCGAATCGCAGCTGGACAGTTACTTTATATCATGCAAGGTTATGATGGCTCAATATCACTTTATACAGAAAGTCGCTACCAAGTATTAGTGGCGGAATTTAGCCGTTTATCTTTTACGCAAAGTAAAGTGCGTGACTACTTACGTTTACAATTCGCCAGCACTTTTGAAATCGAAGTTGACAAACTTGGTCGCGTTCAACTTCCGACCGCTCTACTCAGCAAATTCAATATCTCGCGCGATGTCATGGTTTTAGGAATTGGTGACCATATCGAAATATGGGACAAAGCCAAATTCGAAGACTATGAAAATAAAAAACGTAGTGAATTCGATGCTATTGCTGAAGAAGTGGCCACTAAATAGATGCCTATGACTGCCCATGTTCCAGTCTTAGTTAAAGAAGTCATTGAGGGTTTAAATATTAAACCTGATGGCGTCTATGTCGACTTAACTGTCGGCCGTGGTGGTCATAGCGAAGCCATTCTATCGCGCCTTACAACCGGACGACTCATCGCCGTTGATCAGGACTTAGAAGCAATTGAAACTTCTAACCAAAGATTAGCCAAAATTTCTAAAAACTTCGTTATCAAACACACAAATTTCTCCAATTTTGAAGAAATTCTAAAAGAAGAAAATGTGGACGAAGTCGATGGCATCTTAATGGACTTAGGAGTCTCATCTCCACAGTTCGATGAAGGCCATCGTGGCTTCTCTTATCGCTTAGATGCACAACTCGACATGCGGATGGATCAAAGACAACCACTAACCGCTAGTCACATCGTCAACGAATATTCTTTGCAACAATTAACAAAAATTTTCAAAGACTATGGCGAAGAGAGATTTGCCTACTCTATCGCTAAAAATATTATCAAAAGTCGCACCCAAGCTCCGATTGAAACGACCCTCCAATTAGTGGACATCATCAAAAAGAGCAAACCGATGAAACAACTTAAAAAAGTGGGTCATCCCGCTAAACAAGTTTTCCAGGCACTCCGTATCGCCGTCAATGACGAACTCAACGTCTTACAACACACACTATCCCTTGCTTTAAAATATTTAAAGCCAGATGGCCGATTAGGCGTTATCACCTTCCATAGTGGGGAAGATCGCATCGTTAAAACGATCTTCAGAAATGCCTCAATAGTCGAAGGCGACCGATTAGACGGACCACACATTAAAATTGAAAAACCATACTATCTCATTAATCGAAGACCGATTACACCAACAAAAAGCGAATTAAAAATTAATCACCGGGCAGCTAGTGCCAAACTGCGAATCATTGCCAGAAAGAAAGGGGAACACAATCATGGTCATGAAAGACAAATTAACTAAAAACCATCATCATCGCTTATATTAC
>JAAZFO010000041.1 GCA_012511695.1 Erysipelotrichia bacterium
AAGATGACGTGATGCTCCTCCGCCACCGCGTCAGTCGTATTTATTTTTTAGGAAAATTTTTTGATTATCCGATTTCGATGAAAATCAAGACATTTACGAATATGGGCTTTGGCCGAACCATTAAAGCTGGTTTTGGCTATCTCAACGCTTCTTTTCGCAAATTGCCCGAAGATTCATTAGAAAATTTTTATATTAATCGCTTTGGTAAACCTCTATATCAAATGTTTTTTGAAGATTATACCACTAAGCTTTGGGGAGTATCCCCGCGCATGCTCTCTGCCTCCTGGGGGGCGCAGCGCGTAAAAGGTTTATCACTAAGAAAGGCAATTAAAGAAGCCTTAATCGCTCCATTCCGTAAAAAACAAACAGAAGTCGAAACCTCATTAATTAACCAATTTGTCTATCCAAAGAAAGGGCCCGGTCAACTTTACGAGTTGATGGCGGAAGAGATCATTAAAATGGGGGGACAAATTTTGTTTGGCCAAGAAGTGAACAAGATTGAAATAGATAAAAATAATCGTCTAGTAGCGGTTGGGACAACGAAAGGCGATCGCTTTGAATGCGATCAAGTTTTCTCGACGATGCCGATCAACGATTTATTTAACGCTGTGGGTAAAAATAATGTTCCTTTAGCCCCATACGAAGTCGCAGTCGCTCTGCCCTTTCGTGATTTCATCACCGTCGGCCTATTGCTCAATGATTTAAAAGTCAAAAACAAAACAAAAATCAAAACCCTTAATAATATTATTCCTGACAATTGGATTTACGTGCAGGAAAGAAGTGTCAAAATGGGCAGAATTCAAATTTTTAATAATTGGTCACCATACATGGTCGATAAACCCGAAAAACACATCTGGATTGGCTTAGAATATTTTTGCAACGAAGGTGACGAGATGTGGAATGCCAGTGATCGTGATTTTATTAATATGGCCATTAAAGAATTAGTTTCAATGGGTTTTATCGCTAGTGAAAACGAAGTCCTTGACTCCTGTCGCATAAAGGTAAAAAAAGCTTACCCAGCTTATTATGGTTCTTATGAAAACTTTTCAATCGTTGAGGAGTACCTCAATACGATTCCAAATTTATTTTGTATTGGCAGAAATGGTCAACACCGTTATAACAACATGGACCACTCAATGTTGAGTGCTCTGACAGCAGTTGATGAACTATTAGCTGGTACTAATAACAAAAGTGTGGTGTGGAAAGTTAATACTGAGCAAACTTATCATGAAGGCGATGATAAGGCCTAAGAGAAAGGCAATAAAAAATGAACACTTCAATTCCCTTATTAATCCGTGACTTGGGCCTTGATGAAAAGTCATCACCTCAAGACAAAAAGAAAATTCTTGGTTTAAGCCCATGGCTTTTTGAAGTCATCATTTCAATTATCGCTTTTTGTTTTATCTTTTTTTCATATATATTAATCAAACCATTAAATTATGAAAACTGGACGCAAGATGGGACCTATGCAAAACTTTATGGTTTTGTGATGCTCGCTATTTTAGCGATCGTCTTTGTCGTTATGTTTGTAAAAGGGCAATTAGATTTCAAACGTCTCGTCATCTTTATCTTCTTAGCGGGTTTTATCATGCGTTTAACCTATATGCTATATACTCACGCCGACCAAAGACAATACGATACTTGGACCGATGTGCGCGATGGTCACTATGATTACGCCCTCTCGTTTTATTTAACTGGCCGCTTACCGACACATGCGATTACACCGAATACCGTCTATCAGTTTTATCACCCGCCACTAAATGCTTTTCTTCAAGGGATATTCATGCACATCTTTGAAGCTATTAATTGGGTACCAAAGTTAAAATATAGTCCAGAAGCTCTCTTTGGAGCCACGCAAATTCTCACGTGTTTTTACATGTATATCACTGCTTTATTTTTCGGAAAAACGATTCTGCTCACAAAATTTAGTAATGGATCTAAACTATTAGCTTTAAGTGTTGTCGTTTTATTTCCCCGCTTAGTACAATTATCAGGTCAATTAAATAATGACGCGATTTCAGTCATGTTTTCAGCGATCGCTCTATATTATTTTTTCCGCTGGTATATCGAAGAAAAGAAATGGATTTATAATATTTTAGTGGCCTTGTTTGTCGGCTTGGCCTTACTATCAAAACTAAGTGCTATTACGATCTGCTTAGGAATGGCGATCGGTTATCTAATTCAATTGATACGCTCAATTCGACGCCAAGAAAATAGTTTGCCCCTAAAACAATTATTATTGCAATATACCGTTTTTATCCTCATCGCCGCCCCGATTGGCTTGTGGTGGCAAGTATTTACGCATTACGTTTACGGACTCCCTTATAATTTTGTTTTTCACAATCTAAACTCAGCACTTTTCACCGGTCCGCGAAGTTATGTCATCAAGCAGAAACCTGATATTTTAGACTACTACGATGAACAAAATCACGGTTTAATTTATACGAGTGACTTCTATAACATCTTTGCGCGTTTTATATTGCCACTTTGGCCAGCTGACTTAGCGACTAAAGCTTTTTGTAGTTCTTTTGATGACTATAACCTTTTATCTTATGCATTGCGGTCTGCTGTTTTTGGTGAATTCAGCTATTGGTTTTCTGACGCGCAAGCCTTATCGTATCTCTGTGTTATCGGGGTTTATGTTGCCTATTTCTCAGTCGTTATCTCTGTCATCTATTTCGCGCTAAAGCCAAAAAACCTAGGTTCAGACGGGTGGATTGCCTTAGCGATCTTGCTCGGAATGGCGACGACATTTTTCTATTTGCAAACTAAGATGCCTTACGGCTGTTCAATGGATTTTAGATATATTGTCCCCAGCGTTCTCCCAGTTGCTTACTTAGTGGCTAAAACTAATGATTTATATAAAGAAAAAATTGCCACAGGCAATAAAAGTCGCTTCGTTAAAACTATGAAGTTTGTCCAAGTCTTAGCGCTAGTTTTTTTCATCGGGACTTCATTTGTTTTTTACGGCATCGCTATTTAACTTAAAACTATAAAAAAATAAAACCCCATAAAGTAGGGGTTTTTTGATGAGGTGGTGCCTGGGACCGGAATCGAACCGGTACGGTATCGCTACCGCAGGATTTTAAGTCCTGTGCGTCTACCTATTCCGCCACCTAGGCACGAAATGGTCACTCTCCGGAGATTCGAACTCCGGACCCCTTGATTAAAAGTCAAGTGCTCTACCGACTGAGCTAGAGAGTGAATAGTGGCTGGGGTGACTGGGATCGAACCAGTGAGATGACAGAGTCAAAGTCTGTTGCCTTACCGCTTGGCTACACCCCAAGAAGTTTAATGGTGGGAGGAGGCAGATTCGAACTGCCGAAACCTTCAGGTAGCAGATTTACAGTCTGCCGCGTTTAGCCACTTCGCTACCCTCCCAGTTAATTTATCGGGTTTAACGCAATTGTGGTGGATGCTGACGGGCTCGAACCGCCGACCCCCACCTTGTAAGGGTGATGCTCTCCCAGCTGAGCTAAGCATCCGATTAACAATACGCTAGAATAATATATCATTTATATATTAACGTAGTCAATCAAAAATTAGTCTAATATCGATGTCTTCAAGGCGAAGAAGTCAAGTGGCAATCAGAAGAATAAAACAATATATTTTTTTCATTAAGCGACCAAGACTACTTTATGGAAATTCTTATCTTATTCGCTAAAGCGAAGAAAGACTAATTTTTTGTGAGTAAATTTAAAAAATTAACTCCGATAATTAAATGGGAAAAATGCGTTGAAATATCGCTTAATTGTTACCGATTAATGACCTTTTTTGCCCAAGAGAAGGAACATGTTTTTTTTATACACTTCGACACCTGGTTGATCGAAGGGATTGATTTCTAGTAAGTAAGCACTCATCGCGCAAGCGCGCATAAAGAAGTAATATAAAAAACCAAGGGTATAAGCATCGAGATGGTCAAGATAAATGACATTACAAGCCACCCCGCCACTTTCATGTGCTTGTAAGGTACCTTCAAAGGCTTTTTGATTAATAAAGGCGATCTTTTTACCAGCGAGATAATTTAAACCATCTAAATCATCGCCATCGCTTGGAATGGTGGTGTCATAAGCGGGACTAATCACATTGATAATTGTTTCAAATAATAATGGCGTCCCTTCTTGAATGAATTGACCAAGAGAATGTAAATCTGTTGTGAAGGTGGCACTTGCAGGAAGCAAACCCTTGTGTTCTTTACCTTCAGATTCA
>JAAZFO010000042.1 GCA_012511695.1 Erysipelotrichia bacterium
CCGTATCTATTAATGCTGGGATTAAAGAAAAAGAGGCAGTGGTTCGTTATTTAGCTATTGCTGGTTTAACACGGATTGTAGCGCTCGGTGATAATTCACGGGTGATTTCCGGAGAAAGTCATGATGGCGAATATCCTTTGAGACGGTATGTTAGAATCGTTGAGAAAATTAAATAATTACCATTTTAATCGCATAAAAAAAGAGTCGACGAGCGACTCTTTTTTTGGTTGTTTAGTTTAATCAGTGAAATAAACAGTGGAGCTTGAATAAATAGAAATCTCCATAAGAGTGACGATGCCTCTGCCTTCAACGGTGATGACGTGATCACCAGAAGCTAAGGCAAAGCCAGACATAATAAGGCAACTGACGTCATCAATATAAACATTGACTTCACCTTCCATGAGATTATCGTCGACTTGGAAACTAGCTTTGGACAATAAGTCCCTAACTTCAATCGCCTCTATGTTACTCGGTTCGGGATTGTTGGTCGTGAAGACGAATTCAACATCCACAAATGATTTTTCCACTAAGGAGAAACTTAAATTTAACTTATTGCCCTGAGCGATTAATTCATCGTCGTAGGCGATTAAGCGGTTCTTATATTTTGATTTATAAGAATCGTTGAGGAAAATGCCTTTCGGCGCTGGTGGGAATTCACTCCTAGTCGCTAAATCGGTAGCGTAGTATTCAGCTTCATAATTTTTATAATTGTTATAAGAATTGAGCATGACTAAACCAACGACAACGAAAGTAGTAGTGAAAGTGATGATCGCTAGGACGGTTTTAAGGTGATTGAGTACCCAATTAATAAATTTTTTCATCATTCTAGCCCTCCTTTTCTTCTTTCTTACCTTTCGGTTTGAAAATTGTATCCATTAATTCCGCTCTGAATTGCGGATTGCTCGGTAATAGGGGAGCGATGACACCAAAGAGCAAGCTGACAATGACGACAGCTTCCACACTCGCTAGCGCAGGTTTCCACCACACCCACGGTGATTTAGATTTTGCCGAGATGATTCTAATCGGCGAATCGCCCTCACCTGTATTAAACAAGTAGTTCGTATAGTAAAGTCTGATGTGACCGTAGATAACTTGCTTGGCGTTTTCTCTTACCAAATTTTGTAATCTTGGAGAAGCGGTGTTTTGGTTTGGTGCGGAACCAGTGCCGGTATTCCAACCACTGCCGCCTAGGACGTAGTTATTACCCGCTCTAAAGTGTTGAGAAACATCCATGAGGTTACTATTTTCAATCATGTCAGTAATCGTCATTCCTCTAAAGCCCCATTCGTTGCGTAACACGCCTTGAACCAAGGCTTCTGAGCCTCCAGTCCAAATCGCACCAGCGCGATTGAATGCCGTCATTACGGCTTGCGCTTCACCGCGTTTAATCGCCTCTTCAAACGGACGTAAATATATTTCTCTTAAAGCTTGTTCAGATAACCAAGTGTATAAACCGACACGGTGGTACTCAGTATCATTAACTGCGTAGTGTTTGATAAAACCAGCTTTTCCACCGTCGGCCATCCCTCTTGTCACTGCTGCTAGGGTGCGACCTGCTAAGAAGCCATCCTCAGAATGATATTCAGAATTTCGTCCGCCATATGGAGAACGATGGATATTACTAGCCGGACCCATGGCGCCGTCTTTACCACCGATATTCATATCCCTAGCTTCGGATAAGCCAAATAAATAAGGCATATCAACATTCCAGCATTGGGCTTGAACGGTTGGTGTTGGATAGGCGGTTAATCTAATACCGCCATCGAGATCGACCCCGACTTGAGAAGCGGCTTCGCAGTCTTGGAAATCATTATTAGCGCCTCTACCTAAACCGACAGAAGCGATACCAGGCCGATTGTAAGAACTGCTATTAGCCACAATAGCGAGAGACTCAGCCCATTTCACTTGATCGAGAAGGGGTTCCCACTCTGGATCATCATAATCTTGTGCTAACTGCATCCCTAAATCAGTCAATTGATTGTTTTCATCTAAAACTCTTAAGTGGTTTTCTTGACCAAAGGTAGGGATATTGGAAGGGATTTCATTACCGAAGACATCATAACCAGTCGCATTATCCCATTCAGCAGCTTGTTGAGTGGAATAGGCGTTAGGAGCCTTGCTTCCGGTTTTTCCTTGTGAGGTATTAAAGGCCGCATTCCAAGGTCTAGTAGGAACGAGATCGGTTAACAAAGGAGCGAAGTTCGCTCTAGTAATATAATCAACGGGCTCATCAATTGATATCCCATCAACGGAAATACCATCAACAGCATCATCACCGGTAAAAAGTGGTTTACTTGGAGCACCGGAATGGGTGTCCACATCGACATCGATGGTGTCAGGGACACGGAAGGTAATGGAGTTATTAGCCATGTCTTCTTTAATGACATGGGCGGATTTCATAAACTTAACGAGATAATCACCGCTGTCTAATTCCCAGCCAGCGTGACCATTATTGTTGGAGTCATACCCATCAAACGATAAGAAATCGCGGGTGTGAATGACAATCTCGACGATTTCAGAATCACCTGGTAATAATGTTTTAGTTTTTTGATAACCAACTAATTTAACAGATGATTTTTCAATTTCTCCGCTGTAATAAGGTGCGGTGAGATAAACTTCGACAACATCTCTTCCAGAGCGATTTCCTACGTTAGTCACTCTGACTTGTAAAGTAATATCTTGGTTTTCATTAATATTAGAATTTCTACTCGGAGAAGAGCCGACAAATTCCCACTTAAAATCTGTGTACGATAAGCCATGACCAAATGGGAAAGCGACGACGTTTTCATAGCCGCCATAATTGGCATCATCCCAGAAACCTTCAGCATCAGCGGTCTCAAACCAGTGATAGCCGACATAAATTCCTTCAATGTAATCTGCAAAATTGTTGTCTGGAAATGAAACACCAGCTTGTTGATTTTGCGAAGATAAATTAGCGCCACTCGGGGCACCAGTATAGTAGTTTCCAACTTTATTTGGCCAATACCCACTGGTGAAATGTGCAGGGTTATATTCGTGTTTCATCGGCCAAGTGTCAGCTGTACGACCTGATGGATCGATATCGCCATACATGACTTGTGGAATGGCTTTGGCGCCAACAGTTCCAGTGGCGCCAACGATTAAACAGGCATCTAATCCAGGAATATCAGTGAGAAAATCACACTCAATGACGTTGGTGGTATTTAGGATAACGATGACATTTTCATAGTCACGTCCGACATTAATTAAGAGATCTTCTTCTTCTTCTGTCAGTACTAAATACCCACGATCTGGGTTAGTGGGTTTAGTCGATTTATGATTATTAATTTGTTCGTGTGGCGGATCAACGTGCTCGCCAGCAGCGCGACTGATGACTACAATTGCGGTGTCCACACCTTCATTGAGCACTTGATCGTAAAGAGTTCTGTAGCTGGCATCATTAGTTAAACTCGGATTAGTTAAACGATAAAGTGAACTGTAGCCACTACTAATTGAAAACGGCAGGCTGCGAGGACTTGCCCAAGATTTGTAATAGTCGATTAGGGCGGTGTTGTATTCCACCCCATAAAGATCTAGGGCTTCTAAAAGGCCAACACTGCTTTGAC
>JAAZFO010000043.1 GCA_012511695.1 Erysipelotrichia bacterium
TCTTTACATTGATCAACCAAATCAGCGTACTCATCTAACACGACAAGAATATATGGTAATTTGCTTAACTTTAGATGAGGGGCATCTTCATTATACTCTTTGATATTAGTGACGCCGTGTTCTGCGAAAAGCACATACCGATCTTCCATCTCTTGACACAATTGCTCAATTAAATGTTTAGCCTCAACGGCGTCAACCACAATTGGGCACAATAAATGAGGCATGTCTCTAAAGCGGGCCATTTCGACCTTTTTGGGATCGACTAGGACAATTTTTAAATCATCTGGTGAATTGCGCATAATTAAAGTCACGATGAGTGAATTAACAAAAATTGACTTCCCGCTTCCGGTTGAGCCAGCAATTAATAGGTGCGGAAATTCATCGAAATCAGCGGCGATAACTTCACCCTTAATATTATTGCCTAAAGCGACAGATAGGGGGTGAATTTTAGGATCTGGCAAATCTTTAAAGACACTTTTGAAAGAGACAATTGTTGATTGGGCATTTGGAATTTCTAAGCCCGAAGTTGATTGTCCTTCGACAATACTTTCAAATCTGGCATTAACTCCAGAAAGACGAATTTGGATATCTTGAACCATGTTGCTGACGCTACGTGCTGAAACATTGTGGTCATAACGAATATTAAAACGAGTAATGGAAGGACCGATCGTAAAATCTTCAACCCTAGCCCCAACGCCAAAATCTTCGAATGCTAAATTAATGAGTACTTTTCTTTCCTCTGCGATTTGTCGATTAGCTTCTTCTTGCACACTCGTTTCATAAACGGCCAGGATGTCAGGGTTTGGCGGGATCCAATCAACGAGCTGTTTACTCACTACTACGGTACTAACAGGAGCAACATCAATGGGTGTTTCTTTATTTGCTGAAAAAATCGCTGGCCCTCGCCCAATAGGTTTGGTTTCGATAGTCTCAGTTACGCGTATATCTTCTTGCGCTCCTTCAAAATCTAACTGTAATTGCTCAGTTTTTCCTTCATTAGGATTTGGAATCTCGACTAAAGGCTCTTCTTTTATACTCTCATCCTTAAAAGAGGCTTTAACATTTTGTGAACGTTGGCCTCGATCAACCAAAAACTTCGCTTTAGTAAATAAACCGCTTTGGTTAATAGAGAAATTATAAGCTTCGCTATCTTGTTGAATAAAAGTCGGCGATGCAATATTGGCATCACGGAGTGGAATGCCCATCACTTCACTCTCGTAGCGCTCTGGATCAATCTTACTCGCCCCTTTGACGACATTAATATTTTTAACTTTAATTATGGTTTTCTTATTACTAGCGATATCAGAAACCGTCTCTTTGACTTCTTTTACTTTATTTTTATGTACCTTTTTGTGACGGACAGCTTTAAAAATATAAGGAGTAAAATATAAGAAAATGGCAATAACAACTAAACCAACAGCAAAAAATAAACCCCCACTATTTACCTTAAAAAAACTATTCAAAAAACCGAGCAAGAAATAGCCAGCATAGCCGGCAGCAAAAGGATGAGATAAAGAAAACAAACTCAGCGATGGGGTTTGTAAGTATCCTTCCGCAAAGCTATCAAAGATATTGTGATAAAAAGTGGCAAAATTAATAGTGTCAAGGGTCGGATTATCACTCAGAGCCACATAAGTGCTTTGCCCTTCATAAAAGAAAGCGCTCGCAAAATGTGCGTAAAAAATCATTAAGGCCACTAAAACAATAAAAGTGGCAAAAAAGATATTGTTTAGCCGGATTTTAAACCCTTTTTTAAAGATCATTAACCGCAAACCTAACGCATTAATCGCAAGATAAAAAACATAAGAAAATGCCCCGATAGCAAAAGTGAAGGGCGTAGAAATTATTCTAGCCACTACTCCAGTGTTAAGGCAGAGAATGAGACTAAGCAGGCACAGAAATAGCCCGAAGAAGATATAAAAATGGTTTTTGTTTGCAACAAAAGCTTTTTTTTCTTTCATAATACATATTATATATGGATATAGAGGTAGGTGTCTAACTTTTTGAAAAAATAAAAGCACATATTTGATGTGCTTTTTATTTAATAATAATCAGGGGAATTATGGCGCTGTTAAATACAGCGTGGACACTTTTTTTAAA
>JAAZFO010000044.1 GCA_012511695.1 Erysipelotrichia bacterium
GCCATCATGAACTGCGCTCCTCCGCCCATAAAAACTGAAATCAAGGGTAAAAAGTTTTTTTCAGCCATGTAATACTTGATTGACACTATGGCAATCGAAAGTATGAACGAGAGTGCAAACCCCCATATAGCAAGACCTGAAATAACAGGCAAATCAAGAAAGGATATTATGTATGAGCATATTACCGCAAGCACCAAAAATGCTGCAATAAGTTTTTCAAATTTGTTCTTAGCAAAATAAATCAGGCTAAGGCTGACAGTTAAAACTAAAAAGGCTACGAAGGGAATCATGTTTTTGTTTTTGAACCAGATAGTAAAAGTAATCATGCTCAGATTATTAAGTACATTAATTGAGCCGTATGTTCTTTCAAGAACAGACGGAGATAAAGCAATTGTCAGAAAACCTGCAAGAGATGTAAAAAAGGAAAGGATATAAACTGCTGAGATTTTTTGCTTATCAAATATCTTTTGCTTAATAATCAGTAAAGCAAATAAACTAACTGTAATGAAACCGTACTGTTCTGTAGTTGCTCCGCATAAAAGGCTGAGAATCGGAATAAGCCACTCAGCTTTTTTATATTTTACAATGCAAAAAAGTGTTAAAAGCAATGCTGCCGGTAACAAGTAATTACTGCTTCCGGTTACCCAAAAAACAGATTTCCCCATTATCCCTGCCCCAACCGAAAACATAGCAATCACAGAAAAAAGCAGCGCTTTTTTAAAACTATGCTTATCAGACACAAGCTTTGCAGTGAGAAATGCAGTTAAACTCAAAACAATCGGGTTAACAATTCTCCATAAAAAAACGTCAAACTTTAAAATAAATAAATGTACTAAATGAATAAATGTGCGTCCGTTGCAATAATGATAGTGATACTTCATAAAATAAATAATATCACTCAAAGACGCATGAGCAATAACACTATAGATTCGGTCATCAGTATTCAACAAAAATAAAAATTGATGAAAAGCCAGCATAAAAATAAAAAAACCGAAAAGCAGAAGATAATGATAGTTGTTTTTAACCTTATGCATTTTCCAACCCCACTTTAACTATGTTTTTTCAGTTAAACTCTTATCCTTTGAATCTAATTTCAGTGCCAGTTTTCCATCAAAAAATTAACTATTAAAGCTAAAAAGTTCTTATGTTCATAATAACCTGCTTTTAATATAAAATGAAGTGTGAATGAAATAATCGCAATCGTTCTGATAACATCAAGGTTATAAACTCTCGTAGTGTTTTTTTAAGAATTGCATTTCGCACCCTACTTTTAATTCATAATCAAAATCTAGCACATAATTCATTTTAAATCAAGCTTATGAATGGTTATATTGACAAGATAACATAAAAGATGTAATATTAAACATGGTGTTAAGACATATTTGCATCTTATTTATTATTACTTATAGGAGGAAAAATAAATGGCAAAAATCGTTGTTGATTGGAAAACAATTACATCTTTCGTAACCGATGCTTTCGAAAAAATCGGTGTACCAAGGCATGAAGCGGAGATTTGTGCTGATGTACTTCTCGAATCAGACAAAAGAGGCATTGAATCCCATGGTGTTAATCGCTTCAAACCAATCTATATTGACAGAATAAATATTGGCATTCAAAACCCTGTTACAAATTACGAAATTATTAAAGAAACCCCGACTACTGCCGTTATTGACGGGCATGACGGTATGGGTCAGGTAATAGGCTACAAGTCAATGAAAATGGCAATCGAAAAGGCCAAAAAATACGGTATGGGTATGGTTGCGGTCCGAAACTCATGCCATTACGGTATTGCCGGATACTATGCAACAATGGCAACCAAGGAGGGTATGATAGGAATAACCGGTACAAATGCCCGCCCTTCTATTGCACCGACATTCGGAGTTGAAAATATGCTCGGCACAAACCCGCTGACAATCGGACTTCCGACCGACGAGGAATTCCCGTTTGTCATAGACTGTGCTACTTCCATAACCCAGAGGGGTAAGCTTGAGTATTATTCAAGAATTGGCAAAAAAACACCTGAAGGCATGGTTATAGGCCGTGACGGTCAAGCAAAAACAGACACCGACCAAATTCTCGTTGAGCTTAACACCGGCAAAGCAGCGCTGGCGCCCCTAGGAGGAATTGGTGAAGAGCTTGCAGGATACAAAGGCTACGGATATGCTACAGTGGTTGAAATTCTTTCTGCTGCTCTTCAGCAGGGCAATTACCTTAGAATGTTGACCGGTATTCAAAACGGCAAAAAAGTTCCCTATCATCTCGGTCATTTCATTATTGCAATTGACACTAATGCATTCATGGGTGTAGACGAGGTTAAAA
>JAAZFO010000045.1 GCA_012511695.1 Erysipelotrichia bacterium
AATTTTATTGCTAATTACAAGTGCTGGATTAGCCTGTGATGCGCTCAGCGTTGAACTTTTTATCGTTTTTAGTGGAAACTAACAAGAAATCAATGAAAGAGTTGTTTTGTAAGCAAGTTTTGCTAATTTAACGATTTCTCGAAGCCCCTTACTCACAAAAGAAAAAACTGTAATGTAACACTAAATTCATAGAGGTGATTGGATGATTAAAAGAGATATCTACTTATTAAAATTAATTAATCGAAAAGAAAATAGAGTAATTAATAACACTAATTTATATTTTTGGAGCTTGGACTAAGGCTTTTTATCTTTTATTTAACTACCTATAAGAAAAAGCCGTGATTTTGATCTCACGGCTTATCTCAACAAAACTTATTTTTGTTTAGTAATTTAAAATGTTTATGCCGCTGGTTGTTTTCCTTCTTCAGCACCTTCTGGAGCTGCAGAAACCTTAAAAGCAAGGTTGCCCCAGAATTCGGCTGAATCGGAAGCGCTCGCATCCGGATTACAATAAACATTAATTAATTTTTCATTATAGACATATCTATCGTCAAACGCGTTGTCCATTTTAGCATCTGCTGTTTTGTTTTCTAAAATATTTAAATGCGTGTTATAGTTTCGGCCACTAACAACAAAATTAATATCGAAGTTGATATAAGCTTTGTCTCCATCAACAGTGAAGAAATAAGTATTAATTCTTGTGTTACCCCAATTTCCACCAACTTGTTGTAAATTTATAAATGGCGTGACTTCATCAAGGTAGGCTAAAGTAATCTCAGCCTTTTTGGTTCCACCGACTTTAGCGTAGATATGATCGTCTGTATGCTTAAAGACACTCGCTTCTTCTAACGCAATTGGAGGAAGCTTGTCCAACACCAATGTCGACCTTTCATCAACTTGCTCATCTTGACGCACATAGTAAGCATAATCACCAGCCTTAATTCTTGAGGCTTGTGAAATAGCACCGATTTTATCGAAGAACCCTTTAGGACCTGTGTAAATATGGTAGAAACCATCTACAAGTCCGACTAATTCGGTTAAGTTAAAGGTAACAGTAAAAGCACCGTCAGCGATAACAGGGACGTATTTGTAGTCGGTATCTGCCGGAGTTGCAGAACCAGCGATAAAATCGCCTGGCTCGATTGTATTTCCTGGTGTAATTTCTTGTATGGCAAGGGCAAATTTTGCTTCGACCGCAGAGAAGTTTGCCATTGTTCCTGTGAGAACAAGTTTAGCGATTCCACCTTCAGCAGACAGTGTTAGTGCTTCAATTTCAATTGACTTAACAGCAGCTACAGATGAGGTTGCTACAATGGTTGAAGATGCTGATGCAACAGAACCAGCTGACGCAACAGAACTGGCGGCTCCGTTAGAATCTGAACTTGCGATACCACCACAATCAGCTAAACTCATTAAACAGACGGCGCCAATAAAAGCAGCAATTTTGTTTTTTGACATAAAAAAATCCTTTCTTTAAAAAACTTATGAGAATGTGCAATTCCTAACTTCATAATACATGGCATTTAATATTAAAAGAAGAAGATTTTAAATTATGCAAGTACGAAATTTTTTTATAT
>JAAZFO010000007.1 GCA_012511695.1 Erysipelotrichia bacterium
CCTTTTATTAATATTAAACTATTTTTAAAAAAACAGTAATAATAATCAGTATTTTACTTAATCTATATTATTAACGAACACGCCTAAAGAAAAAAATAAAAAAACTTTCTTTTTGGACAAAAATAAATAAGGGTGCCTATTTCTATATTAGGAGGCAAAAATGACGCTTTCAAAAGTTAGTTTTAAAGATTTAAGTGCGATGACTGAACGAGTAGCCAGACGTTATTTCTTGGCGCGCAAAGTAGCTCAATTAAAAGCTGACCGCTTAATAAGTGAACAATTACAAGAAGTCAGTGACACTACGTGTGACATTTACTTAACAAAAGTATTGGAAGCTTTTGAAACACTGACTGAAAAAGAGCGTAATCTCATCAATAATGAATTCTTTTTTCAGAGTTATCAAGGTTGGTGGAAAACGATTTATACGACATCGACTTTTTATCGGTACAAAAAATTAGCGATGTTGCACTTCTTAGAGGCTTTTTATCATGTCTAAACTAGCGTTATTAATTTTAGCTTTCATCATTCCTCATATTTCTTATGTTGGAAAATTCGATGTCCCTTTTGAGCCATACGATCCGCTAAACCCCTCTACTAATACTTTTCCGAGTCTTCCGCCACTGAGTTCCTCTTCTTCTAGCTCCTCTAGCTCCTCTAGCTCATCCTCTTCGAATAATGGTGGTGGGGAATACGTGGCTACTGAGGGTATTTACGGTCCTTTTAAACTCGGTGATCCTGATTATGATCTGGCATTTGCATATCGGTTTAATTTGGGAAATATATCAATAAAAGAAAGATTGAGACTTTTTAATGTCGGTGGTGGTCTCGTTTACGACAGTATGAAAAGTCCTTTCACTTACACAAATAACACTTTACAAAGCGTTACTTTTAAAGTTCCTATTAGTAGTTTACTTACCACTAATGGACTTGAGATAAGATTTGAAATCTGTGCTGGAAGTTCAGCAACTCCACTCAGATCTTACCAAACTACTTTTTATTTTCCAAAAGCACAATTCATTGATTATTACTCGTTACAACAAAACATCTTTATGAGTAAAAATATTGCTTTTTTTGGTGACGGTGGCTCTTTGCTTGGAATTAACGAAAGATTAGATTTTACGCAAATGAGCGATTATTTAGATGTCGATTATTATTATCGCTTAAGTTTAGATCCACTGAATTTTAGATATAATAGTTTATTTGATTTTAGTTATCAAAGTGCACAACTCCGTTTTAATGATAAGGAAAATTTATTCCCATATTTAAGTCATGATGCAAACAACAACATCACCTTACCACTTATTTTAAAAAGCGATCAAAGTGTGATCTCATTTGCTTTTAAGAATAAATACTACATCAATAAAAGAACTCTTCAAATGAGCGAGACATTCATGCCTGGTTACACGCTTACTGATGATTTTTATTTACCGATAAATGGTAAAAACATCTTCAATCATAAAGTTATATATATCGATATCAACGAAATCGGTGTCAACAAAATATCGACTACTTTAACTTTACATTACGATGTGGATAAATCACTCATGGGATTGGGCCATGATGCGATTCATTATTTAATCGGAGGGATGGGTTAGTGATTATTATGTTCATCGCTCTTTATATCGTAGTGATGTCTTGCAATCTTTTTGTGATGTCTTACCAGATGAACGGCATTAACCGATTAGTGACCGGCATCCCGATGTCAATATTTGAAACTGCCGTCGTCCTTTATGGCCTTTCACCAGAAGAAAAACCATATTTTGATAAGGAAATCTTAGAGGATAATATTTGGGATTATTTTGATTGTTCGTTGCCTCGTTACTCTGAAACATACGAGATTGCTATTAGTTATTATGATTTGGTTAGTCACGCGATTTCTTTTTCGGATAAACCTGAGGCGACCCAAATAAAAATTACGACCGTCTTAGATTTTTCTTTTTGTTATCAAAAGACGATGCACTATGAAATCAGATAAGATTATGGATGTTGAAAGATTGATTGATTACTTTGAAAAATCATTTTTATCCCCTTTGTTAAGGAATGATGATATTACCGATATCTCTTATAACGGTGAAGACATTTTTTATTTAGACAATAATATCGGCCGCAGAAAAAGCGCAATCAAGATTTCTTATCAAACAGCTAAAGATTTTTTGCGTCAAATTGCCAACTTAGCGGAAAAGCAATTTTCATATCAAAATCCTGAATTAGACATTTCTTTTGGGCGCTATCGTTTAAATGCGCTCCACCAAAGTGTGTGTCGTAAACGCAATGCACAAAGTGTTTGTTTTTCTTTGCGATTGACGATTCCCACTTTAAGAATCAACCTCAATGATCAAACATTTGGTCAAGAAGTCAAGGACTTACTCGATATTTTAGTCCGCTCGCAAGTGTCACTCGTTATTGGAGGGTTGACTGGAAGTGGGAAAACTGAATTACAGAAGTATTTATTAACGCGGATGACCGATAACAGCCGGATTATCGTAATAGACAACATCTTAGAGCTTGATCAACTTTCATTAGAAAATCAAATCGATTTAAATGTTTGGCAAGTAGATGAGAACCGTCATCAAGTAGCTATTCAGCAATTGGTTAGAACCGCTTTAAGAAGTAATCCTGATTGGTTAATTGTCGCCGAAGCACGCGGTGCTGAAATGCTCGAAATTTTGAATTCTTCTTTAACAGGCCATCCAATTATTACAACTATTCACGCTTTCGATATGTTAAGCATGCCTGATCGGATGGTAAGAATGGTAATGATGAATGCGCAAACATTCCGTTTTGAAGAAGTATATCAAGATATTTCTTATCATCTTCGTTTTTACATTTATTTAAAAAGAAAATATACAATCGATGGGTTGGTACAAAGATACATTTCATCCATTGGCTATCTCAACAAAGATAACATGGAAGAAATATACGGTAGCGATGGGTTTAACCATAATTATGGAAAGTTGTCTAAAGAAGCTTTGAGCATCCTAAATACATCTAAAGCGAGTCAACTTTTCAAAAAAACATTTTTGGGAGGACAAGAATGAATTTGGTGTTGATTGGCCTCGTCGTGGCTTGTGCCTTCGCCGGCATGCTTTATATCACGTGTGAAAACTTAATTTCCGCAGGAATAATTTTCTTACTGACATTGCTGTTTTTCATTTTTTTCGTGAGAAGGCAAGTTCACAAATACGAGATTAAAACCCATCGTTACCATCAGTGCTATCAGTTTATCAATGGGTTTTTAATTTCTTTAAGCGTGCGCGGTTCCTTGACCGCGGCACTGGCGAGTAGTTATGAAATGGCTGATGAAGAAACCAAAGAGATCCTCGATGGTATTAAGGAGATGAATGAACAGGAGAAGTTAGCTTATCTTCATAAATATTTTACTTTTGATTTATACCATGTTTTTCTTGACATCGTCACGTTGTGGATCGAACAAGGAGGGGACATCTTAACGATGAGCCAATACCTCATTAATCAAGTTCGCTTAAAGGAGCAATACCTCCTTTACTGTCAAAATGTGCAACGTTCGAAAACTATTGAATTCGTCATACTTTGGACCATTGCTCTGAGTATTTTGGTCTCGTTACGCTTTGCTCTGTCTCAATTTTATAAACACATCAGTGAGACTTTAGTTTTCCAAAGTGCCGTAGTCATTATTTTTATTTTTGTTATTTTCTCTATTTATATTCTCGTCAAAAATATGACAAGTGTTACCTTGGAAGGATGGACAGACAATGAAAATTAAAGAAACTATGGATTTTATCGGCGTCTCATATCGCGCTGAAATGTCTAAAATAACCCTATTGAATGGCGCGGGATTTATTTTAACTATTCTTTTATTTTTTGTGATGAAGCAGGTAACATTTGCGATCCTTACGATTATCGCATTATCGAGTGTAGACTATTTTATTTTGTCGAGCTATCAAGATAAAAAAGCTGCCTTTCAAAAGGCGCGGGAAAATGAGCTCATTACGCTCATTTCATATTTTGAAATTTACATACAAAATAAGCATAATGTTTACCACTCATTTAGTTTACTTCAACCTTTTTGCTCCCCGTGGATGAAAGAAAAGATTGCTGATTTCCTAAACGAAATTGACGAAGATAAATCAGTGCAACCATTTATCAATTTTGCGAATAATTTTCAACAATTAGCGGCTTCAAGTTTGATGCTTTCTATATATCAAATGGTTGATCAAGGAGGCAATGTCACGCAATTATCACAATTCAACCTTGTTTTTAACGAATTAGCGAAAAATCGCACTAAAGAAATGATGGAGCAAAAAGAGAAGAGTTTAGCTAATATGGCCTCTTATCCATTAATCGGTGCGGGTTTGATCACCGTTAGTTTAACGATTTCGATATTGTCGATTTTAGGAGATATGATTAATGTCATATAAAATTGGTTTGATTTTATCGATGATTTTTGTAGCGATATTTTTTCTTTTTGGAGCGGATTTAATCGGCCTACAATCCGCGTATAGCGCTTAAGACTCTAAGGCTAATTATATTTCGTATTTAATCGCTAGAAATGGGGTCATTAATGAGGAGTTTATCGAAGTTGTTGAACAAACTTTTCAGGTTGATTTCATTTGCGAACTAAATCTCGCTCCAACATTTGGAGAAAAAATTACGTATACCATTACGAGTACTTATGAACCACTGATTATCGATAAGCAAGTTATGCTGATCGCCATTCGTCGAATGACCATCGTTGGTTTTTATGGATAGAAAGGAGGAGCGGTATGTCAGAAATTAAAGGACAATTACTAGGTATTATTTTAGTAATCATGGTATTTGGTATCGTTGCCGGCAGTTTAACCGCAATTTTCACTAACTTGAGCGCATCTGTTTCTAGTGAAGTTGCCAAGGCTGTTAGCGATAACCAATATAGCCATTACAGTGCCTAGGTAATGAGAACGGCTTTAACGGCCGTTTTTTCTATTGCATAGAAATTTAAATTTGTATAAAATGATGTAGTCATGGAATCATTAGAAATTGTCAAAAACGCATTAAAAGATCGTGTGGACATTGAAGCGATTAAACTCGAAGATAAACTCGACGATCTTGGTTTAGATTCGCTTGACTTAGTGGAAGCGATGCTGAAAATTGAAGAAGTCTTGCATGTCGAATTTACTAGCGATGAAATCGTTAGTCTAAAGATCGTTAAAGACCTCGTTAATTTAATCGAGTCAAAAAAATCATAAATTATCTTGTATTTGAGAGTGGTGAATGATAACATTTAAACCGCGCTAACGAAGCGTAGTTGGCATTGCCTACCTAGCTCAGTCGGTAGAGCTATCGGCTGTTAACCGATCGGTCGTAGGTTCGAATCCTACGGTAGGCGCCATGAACTGGCCTATTGGAGAAGTGGTTTAACTCACATGCCTTTCACGCATGCATTCATGGGTTCGAATCCCGTATAGGTCACCAATCGCATCTTGACGCGAACCCTTACCTAGATC
>JAAZFO010000046.1 GCA_012511695.1 Erysipelotrichia bacterium
CACTTAAAGTAATTCCAAAACCGAGGACAAAACCAATCGGAATGAGGAAAAACTTAGCGGTGGCTGACGCGCGGTCACCGACAAAGACTTTACCAATATAATTGCCAGCAAAGGCAAAGCCATAATCAATACCGAAAAGGAAAATAAATAGTCCAATAAAAACAATTAAACTACTCAAAAGAATAGTGATTAATTTCTTTTTTGGTAATTTGATAAATAAAAACTGAAAAATCAAGAAAATAGCAATAATTGGGACAATAGCGAGAATAGTGGCCGAAAAAGTCGAACCTAATGTTTGTAAAAGGCCATTAGTTTGTTCAAGATCATAAGGGTTAGTGGGACCAGCTTGCACAATTAATCCATAAATAAAAATGCCGATAATCGAACAAGCGCAAACAATACCGATAATGCCGAACCTTTCATCAGCAGTTTTCTTTTTACTAGCCGTTTTACTTATTCCTAATCCCAACGTTAAGATAAATGGTACCGAAACGGCACCAGTCGTCGCTCCGCTACTATCAAAGGCTAAAGCTCGATATTGTTCAGGGACAAAAAAAACTAAGCCAAAAATCAACAAATAAAGAATTAAGAAAACAAGCCGCACATCAATATTTTTGATGATGCGATAAATGGCAAAAGCAACGGCGATACCAGTACTAAAACCGATCACAAAAATGAAAATAACATAATTAACATTGTCAGCAATGATGTCGACTTGTCGGGCGATGACGTGTATCGCAGGTTCAGCAAGCGTTGCTAATAACCCAAATAAAAAGCCAAATAACAAAACAAAGACAATCTTATTCAGTTTAACGAGACTCCCGCCAACTAAATTGCCAATTGTTAAGATACTACTATCTAAACCCGCTAAAAAGACAGCTTGACCAAAAACTACTAAGAGATAGCCGATCCCGATTTGCAAATAACCCGATGGTTGTATTAACGGAAAAGCAAAAACAGTGACAATGACAATAATTGCCAGTAGGGGTAGCGATGATAAGAAAACTTCTTTGAGGTAATTTAATAGCTTCACGACTTGCGTACCTTTGGTCGACTGTAAAGTCTCCTTATAATCTTAGCAAAAAGGTAATACATAGCCAATAAAAAATGTCCTAAATTTTTGAAAAACAAAGAGCGAGTTAACTACCAGCCCCCTGGCCAACCAGGCCAGCCTGAACTTCCAACTTTCGTAATAATTGACGTTATTTGAACCGCTGTTGTGACGCTTCCACTTATAACCGTGTATGTGTTCCCGTTAATAAAGCTTGGTAAACTGATGATAATGCTTTGGTATGACTGGCCCACTCCAAATATTTCAGCAGCATCAAAAGAAGCGAGAACAGTGTCGTTATAAAAGACGCTTACCGGTCCAGAAGTCACACTTGATAAAGTGATCATAATAATATATTGCGTCGAAGAAGATGTTGGTGTCTCCACCATTCCACTTGAGCCCGTAGCGATGATAGTGCCGCCAGTAATTACAATTCCGCCATCACTATCCAAAGCGCTGTCCATATAATATGTCGTTCCATCAACATACAATTCCCCACCAGAGATTGAAATAGAGCCATTTGAATCAACGCCATCACCCCCGGCACTAACATATGTTTGACCACCACTAATTGTGACATTACACAAGCTTTTTTGTTGAGCTTTTGTTAAGTTGCTATTAGCCGCATTAATCCCATCATCGGTGCTGACAATTTTATTAATTCCGCCAGTGATTTCCACGGTTTGCCCTTCCAAACCCTCATAACTTTTAGAGATATTTATATTTCCGCCATGAATTTTAAGATGATTGTCCGCTATTATCGCATCATCAGAAGTAGCGAGATTAAAGGTGCCACCATTGATGATGATATCGCCCGAATTTGCATGAATGGCATCGTCAGTTGTATTAATGGTGATGCTTCCATCATCGATGGTAATTAAGTATTCGTCACTGCTGACTACATGACTCACTGTGTTGCCATTTGCATCTATAGTTTCATAGTCAATTTCTCCAACTTTGATGCCTTTACTACTAACATCAAGTTGCCAATAATTACTAATATTTCGAGCTTCATCTTGTGCGACTTTAGTGTAAACACCATTAATTAGTTGATAACAACCTTTATTGCTCGTCGCTTTAACCCAAGTCGGCAATGTTTCAATATTTAAAGTTCCGCCACTTATAAGAACAAAAGTATCGGCTTGTATGCCATCGCCATATATGCCGCTGACAGAGATGGATGCTCCTTGTTCGATGATGACATAACCTCTTGTTGCATCATAATTTTGCACACTATTATCGCTTTCAGCGTGGATGGCGTCTTTACCTCCAGAGGTCACAATAATGGTTATAGTTTTTAAGATGATGCGGTCAGCACTTATGCCGTAATGAGTGCCGGCGGCAATATTTAAAGTTCCACCCAAACCATAAAATGCACCAGCGCAATTAATCCCCGATTTTGTGGCATTAATATTGAGCGTTCCACTCCCTTGAATAGTAATGTTTCCTAATCCAGATATAACATTTGTTGTCTTAGTCACTATTTCACTGACATTTGATAAAGTACTCGTCCCGATTAGACTAATGACTAAATCATAGTCAGAAGATATTACTTTAGTGTTACTAACACTAATATTTGCATTATCAAGAAATAAGCTAACATTTTCAGCTTTGACCTTAATCGTTCCGTTGAAGGTGTCCGTAATGAAATAGTCACCGGCAGTCGTTATTCTCATCTCTTCAGTACCATATTCAATTTCAGTTGGTGTTTTACTACTAGTTTTGAGCGATGAATTAGCATTGATAACCGCGCTGCTACTTTCTTTTTCAATAGAGTTTGAGCTCATGACTTCGTTAGTACTTCCGTGTTTATTGCTCCCTGAAGTATCTAAAAAGCTATTATTTTCGCGACAAGCCACTAGGGTTGTTCAAGCGAGTAATGCTAAAGCTGATAACACTAATTTTTTCTTTTGATTTTTTCTCATCTTTAACCTCCCCTTCTTTTTTCTTTAGCCAACTACATCTTACGAGATGAACCTTAAAAAAACACATACTTATCTCTATACGCGTGAAAAATAAAAAAATATACTAAGTTCAAATATCAAGGTACCACGCGTTAAATCTTAAATTTTACGGCGATTGATTTTCTCATCTAGCGAATTAAAAAAGACCCGTTTAAATTTCGGGTCTTTAATAAAGAGATTAGTAATTATTTATTTTCTCTTTTAAAACACATGAACCAGTCTAAGCAGTACTTGTCTGCACTGTCATCTTCCAATCTTTCTTTGGCAGCGCCACAAGAACCTGGAGTTGGGATGATGGTGTCATCGCCTGGTCTCCAGTCAGCAGGAAGTGCAACACCGTCCTTGTCGTTTTTTTGCAAAGCAAGAATAACGCGTTTGATTTCGTCGAAATTTCTTCCCAGTTCTAAAGGATAATACATGATTGTTCTAATAATTCCTTTTGGATCAATAAAGAAGACTGCGCGCACGGCTTGAGTCGAAGATTGATTTGGTTGAATCATTCCATACTTTGCGGCGACATCCATTTTGATATCTTCAATAAGTGGGAATTTAACTTCTAAATTCTTGTAATCTTGCCATTCGAGTTCTTGAATTTTTCTAAGCCAAGCGATGTGGGCATACAAAGAATCAATTGATAAACCGATGAGATCGGTATTCAAGTCTTCCAATTCTTTTGCCATGGAGGCGAATGTCATAAATTCTGTCGTACAAACCGGAGTAAAATCTGCCGGATGTGAAAATAAAATAACCCATTTTCCCTCATAATCTTTTGGGAAAGAAATATTGCCCTGAGTTGTAACTGCTTCAAATGCTGGGGCTTTGTCACCGATTAACGGCATACTGTAAATTTGTTTTTCATTCATATTATTATTATGTCCTTTACATAAAGCGTGAACTTTATGCCCTTTCTGATTATATTTTATTTATAATTAACCTTAAATACAACCAATATGCTTTTTTTTCGTTTATTGACAAACTTAATGGGACAGGTTTATGAAAAAAGACTGAATATATCAAGTAAATCTTTTTATGGACTTTTATTTTATTTGTATTTTTTGCTTTAACTTAATCAA
>JAAZFO010000047.1 GCA_012511695.1 Erysipelotrichia bacterium
TCAGAAGATATTTTACTGTCAACGCTTTATATATGGGCATTAATTTAAAAATATTTGTTATTTGCCACGGGGAAGAAGACTTAAAAAATCGGTGCTTAAAAGTGATTGGATACCCAGATGTCAGAATTAAAGAAGACCCATTACGCATTATAAGAGCGGTGAGGTTTAATTTGATGTATGGCCTTAAGTTTGATGAAACATTAAAAAAGGCGATGGTTGCCAACCGTTTTTTATTGAGTAAATTAACGGTTGCAAAAATAAAAAGTGAATTAGCTAAAATTGACAATTATAAAGTTGATCAAGCCCAAAAAGAGAAACTTTTTGCACAATTTGCTATAGCCAACTTGGTCGGTGTGATAAAGTAAGAGAACATATGATTACTGAAGCGATTGATTTCCGTTTTCTTTTGTTAGAAAATTATAAAAAATTAAAAATCACTGAAAAACAATTAGTGATTATTTTGATGATCGATCACCTCTTATCGCAAGGAAATCCTTTTATCACCGCTGATTTATTGTCACTGAAGATGTCTTTAGACATCAAGGTTATTGATAGCTTAATCGCGGACTTGTTAACTAAGGGCTTATTGGAATACATGACTAGAAGCGGTAAAACTGTCACTACTTTAAACCCTTTAAAAGAAAAACTTTATCGCGAATTCCAATTAAGCATTTCCAAAGAAAACGCTGTTAAAAATAACAAAAAAATTAATACAAAACTAAATAATATTTTTCAAACCTTCCAAAAAAAACTCGGTCGTAGCTTATCGCCTTTAGAAGTTTCACGCATCCGTGAATGGGTAGCGCTCGGCCACTCTGATGAAGTCATAATTAGTGCTTTAAAAGAAGCTTTGAGCAAAGGCAAAAAGTCTTTGCGTTCTGTTGATAAGGTTTTGCTCTCTTGGGCTAAACGCGATGAAATTGAAGCGGAAGGCAAAACAGCGATTAAAGATGATTGGTCAGACAATCTTGAAGAAATTATCCGGATCGCTAAGACTCCTTGGTTAGACGATGATGACTACTAAAGTCGAGCGCTTGCTCGCCTTTTTAGATGAAATGTTTCCCTTGGCGAGTTGCGAACTCGTTTATCAAAAAGATCATGAATTGGTCATAGCGGTGATGTTATCTGCGCAGACGACTGATAAAGCGGTTAACGCCACTACTAGGAAATTATTTTCACGTTTTCCTAGTCTTGATGACTTACATCGCGCCCCTTTGTTAGAAATTGAAAATTGCATTAAAAATCTCGGTTTATATAAAAATAAAGCTCGCTACATCAAAGGTATTGCCGAAGTTTTGATTTCACGTTTTAATTATCAGGTGCCAAAAGACAAGGACTTACTGATGGTTTTACCCGGAGTTGGCAATAAAACTGCTGGGGTCATCCGCGCTGAACTTTTTAAAATTCCTGATTTGCCAGTCGACACTCATGTCTCAAGAGTGGCTAAAAGATTATCTTTAGCTAAACTAGAAGACGACCCTTTAAGTGTTGAAATTAAACTTAAGAAACTACTGCCAAAAGAGCGTTGGATTAAGTCACATCATCAATTAATTCATTTCGGTCGTTACTTTTGTAAAGCAAAAAACCCACACTGCTCAGAGTGCAAAATAATCGAGACGTGTAGTTATAAAAATAAGCGTTTAGCAAAAATATAGTTCATCAACCGCTTCAAGATAATTTAATCGCGGCGTATAACTCTGCCTGATCAAAATCCCTTTTTCTTTAAAGACTTGGTAAGGAATTGATTTCCGTTTGCCGCTTTCGTAATAAGTGATGACTTCTGTAGCATCAAGTAAATAGACCTCATCTTTGAGTTGGAAACAAATGATAAAAAACGCAATACCGCCTTGTTTGATAACTTCTTTTAAGTGTGAGATTTGATGAGCGGAGATATTACTCAGCGGAAAAGAAGAATTCGATTTAGTATTTTTAGCTTCAAAATCGAGATAACGAGAGCGATATACTCCATTAAAATCGGTAGTGGATTGTTTTTCAAAATAAGCATCAGTAATGCGCACTCCGTGACTATAATCCACTTTGACAACGTTAATAGGAGTGGGGCGTTTAGTAATTAAAGCGACCCCAGTTGATTTGTAGTACTCGTTTGATAAGTTGATATCTTCCTCTAAAGACATGCCACGATTGGCCGCACTTAAGAGGTGGCGTCGTTTATTTCTAGACGTTTCTTTTGCCTTCTGTCTTGCCGGATATTTTTTGCCATTTGGATATTTCATTATGCTAAGTATTTCTTAATTTCTTCTTCGAATTCATCATGGGTGACGTCTTCGCCAGCAGCGAGCTTTTTAATAACAGCGTCAACTGGAGCTGGGAAGTGGTTAAAGTTTTTCAAAACTTTTTTATATTCGCCCACTAATAAATCGTTTTTGTGCATGGTCGCATCATAAAGCCAAGCTAAGTTTTCAGCATCGACTGCGGGATCATGAGCGACACCTCTTTCTTCAACGCCAAAAGCTTCACAATATTTAACGAGCGAAAGAGAGTTGCCTTTATCATCGCGCATGAACTCGTTGATGAAGGCATTAAAATCGATGTGGTTTTGTTGTAACACTTGAACGATGTCCTTAGGATAATTAAAACTATAGGAAACCGTAGAAGACAAAATTTTCATATCGTGACTGCCAAAAGTGATGAACGATGATTTTTTAAAATATGAACCGCAATAATTTTTAAGCTCTTGCATAGCAGTAAAAAAAGACACGCCTTGTTCTTTTAACATATCTTCGGTAATACCAGTTAATGCGGTGACAATTTTGCCAATACGATTTTGAGCTTTGACGTAGAGTTTAAATGGTTTTTTTGTCTTTCTGATGTAACCGTGTCTATTTATGGTAGCTTGGACCGCTCCTAATGCAATCATTTCGTGGGAGAATTGCGTCCCTTCAAAATCAAGAAATACTAATGATTTACGTCCCTTTGATAGTCTTTTAAATTTCTTCATAAAATCTGCATTAGTATATCATTTTTTTGCCTTTTTTCAAATGAAAAAAGATTGAATTGTTGCCGCTTCTCTTATATTATATAAGAAAGTAATTTTATGGCACTAAAACTTTTTCTTAATTCTAAGACCATTCTTGAGTATACCTTTCCTCTTGCTAAAGCCAATGCTTATAATGCCGAAGAGGTTGATCGTTTTCTTGATATGGTCATCGAGGATTACAAAGTAGCGGAAGCTAATGCTATAATTTCACTTGATGAATACAACTCCATTAAAGAAAAGGTCAAAACCTTAGAGAAGGACAAGCGCCAAATAGAAGTCGAATTAGAAAAATATAAAGCGCGATTTATCAACATAAAAACAAGCGATAATGTCACCACCGACAATATCGAATTAGTCAAAAGAATTAATGCCCTTGAAAAATTTTTATGGAGCAACGGATTTAATCCTAATACAATTAAATAACATCCGGTCCGGACAATCGCTGCATTAGTAGAGGAAAGTCCATGCTCGCACGAGCTGTGATGCTCGTAGTGATTGTGCTAGCGGAAAAAATAACGCTAGATATGCAGGAGTGCATAATGGCGGGAAGAAACCTAAGGGCAACTACGGTCTATTCCCTGAAAGTGCCACAGTGACGTAGTTTATTAGAAATAATAAAGTGGAACGCGGTAAACCCCACAAGCGAGAAACCCAAATTTTGGTAGGGGAGGCAGGAGGCGAGAAATAGAATCGTCTCAGGCAAGCATTTGCTTAGATAAATAATTATCCTAGACAAA
>JAAZFO010000048.1 GCA_012511695.1 Erysipelotrichia bacterium
CATCTCCAGTTCCTCCACAAGCCACTAAAAGTGCAGCCAAAGAAACCAAAAGAAAACTTTTAAAATACTTTTTCATAAAAAAATCTCCATTAATATATTTAGTCTTTCACGAAAAAGGCATTTTTTCAATGATTACTCATAGAACATGGCTTCATCAAACTATTGTTTTATCTAAACAACGCAAAATTAACAAAAATAAATAATTTTACTTTTTTATATTTTTAAAAAGAATATTATTTTTCAACATCTTTACTCATTTGAACTCGGAGAGCGTGTCTGCCTCCTTGAAACTCAGCGTTTAGAAAAATATTTACCCTTTCTTTCGCTTCTTCGAATGTTGTAGACAGCGCTCCAAAAGTAATCACATTAGCATCATTGTGTTCGCGCATTAGACGCGCTACTTCATTGTTATAACCAACGCCCGCTCTCACACCTTTAATTTTATTAGCAGCTATGGCTACACCTTCACCAGTAGCGCAAATAATAATGCCTAATTGCGCCACCCCATCTTTCACTAAATTAGCTGCTTTTGCAGAAAAAAGAGGATAATGGCAAGACTCGGTAGAAAAAGTACCCACATCTTCTACTTTATGGCCTAAATCAAGTAAATATTGTTTAAGCTGCTCTTTTAAATGAAAGCCAGCATGATCACAAGCAAGTGCAATTTTCATAATTAAATACCACCTTACTTTTATCTTAGCTTAAATTAATGTCATTAAACACCAATAACCGATTAATTTTTGCTCTCAACAAATAAAAAGCGCGTCTTTCCATAGAGGTCTTTTTCAAATGTATAGTTTGCTTCTATGCAACATTGTTTAAGGAGAGCGGTCAATGGCAATTCCATCTCTTCACCGATCTCAAAGCAGAGTAAATATTTATCATTCAATACTCGATTCATATCTTGAAAAATCATCTCATAAAATTTAGTGAATGGAGAGGCCAATAAAGCTAGATGTGGCTCCTCTTTCCAAGTTTTTGAGTCGATTGTTGAGGGGTCATCGATGTAAGGGGGGTTACAAATAATAACGTCCACCTTGATTTCTCTTTCAATAAGAGGTCTAAGCATATCGCCAACAAAAGTATGCGCCTGGGTTAAACCAAAAAATTCAATATTTTAATCGGCGACTTTAATAGCTTTGTGGTCGATTTCCGACAAATAAATAATATAATCGGTTTGCGCTAAAGCTACACTAATGCCAATTGCCCCACTCCCAGTACAAATATCAGCGACTTTTAGTTTTTTGTCACCAAATTTTTGCTTGATTTTTTCAAGTGATAACACCACTAGTTGTTCAGTTTCTTGTCGAGGAATGAGTACGTGTTTATCGATATAAAAAGGTCGATTCAAAAAATAGGATTTATTAAAAACATATTCGATCATTTCACCCTTTAGATATCGTTCCATAGCGCGACAAAAAGTAGCGTAATTTTTTGTTTTTAAATCAAAGTTCATCGCTAACTGCGTGTGTGTAAAACCATTTACTTGTTCTAAAGCAAAAAAGATCACACTATTAGGGATACCTTCTTTTTGATACCGGAAAAACAGTTCGCGATTAGTCGACATACTTATTCGCCTATGATTTTTTGCGATTGATCGTAATGAATAAGAGCCTCAATAATTTCGTCTAATTCGCCTTCAATGACACGGTCTAGTTTTTGTAAGGTAAAACCAATGCGATGATCAGTGACACGGTTTTGTGGATAATTATACGTTCTAATTTTTTCTGAGCGTTCGCCAGTTCCGATTTTAAGACGCCTCTCACTGCCAATTTTTTCTTGTTGTTCCGCTAACATATTGGCGTACATTTTAGTTCTAAGCATTTGCATAGCAATTTCTCGATTTTGAAGTTGAGACCTCTCGGTTTGGCAAGTCGCAACTGTCCCGGTAGGAATGTGCGTAATCCGCACTGCAGATTCAGTTTTGTTAACACTCTGCCCGCCCGCGCCTTGAGAATGAAAAGTGTCGAGTTGTAAATCACTAGGGTTAATTTGAACATCAATTTCTTCAGCTTCTGGCATGACTAAAACAGTCGCTGTGCTCGTATGAATGCGCCCTGAGGCTTCAGTCCTAGGCACTCTTTGTACGCGATGAGCCCCACTTTCAAATTTAAGCTTTGAATAAACACGCTTACCGCTAATCTTAAAAGACACCATGGCAAAGCCACCAGACTCTGAATAATTTTCATCCAAAATTTGGATTTTCCACCCCTGGTCTTCTGCATAACGGGTATACATTCTAAACAAATCGCCAGCAAAAATATTAGCTTCATCGCCACCGACCGCGCCTCTGACTTCAACAATGATGTTCTTATCATCATTAGGGTCACGCGGTAAGAGCATTTCTTTTAAAGCTGCTATGAGTTTAATTTGTTCACGTTCCAAACGCTTTACTTCTTCTTTGCCCATTTCTGAAAGTTCGGCATCAGAATCGTGACTCAATTCTTTCGCTTCAGCAAGTTCTGCTTTATTTTTTTTAAATTGCAAAAAAGCACTTACTTGTGGTTCGAGAACTGCTCTTTCTTTAGATATCTCTTTAAAACGATTGATATCTTTAAACGCCTCTTCAGAAACTAGTTCAGCATCAATCTCTTTAAGTCTTTTTTCTGCAATGGTCAGACGTTGATATATGTTTTCTTCCATAATAGTCATTCTACCCTAAAGTATTTTAGCATACCTATCACCCCAGAAAAAGAACGAAGTCTTTGTATTAATAGAATATTAACGTTTCACCATTTTGGTCTTTTGTTATATACTTAATGCGGGTGATTTTATGGCATATAAAGCATTATATCGGACATATCGGCCTGGCACTTTTGAAGAAGTCGCCGGTCAAGAACACATCGTTAAAACGTTGAAAAATGCTTTAATGACGAACAAATTAGCACACGCTTATTTATTTGCCGGCCCAAGAGGGACGGGTAAAACATCCATGGCTAAGTTGCTAGCTAAGGCTTTAAACTGCGATGAAGGTTTTGGACATTTATGTAATGTTTGCAAAAATTGTCGAGCGATCAATGATGGCACACATCCAGATGTTTTAGAACTTGATGCCGCCTCTAATAATGGGGTTGCCGAAATCAGAGAACTAATTGATAAAGTCAAATATGGGACCATTCTTGGTCGTTATAAAGTTTACATCATCGATGAAGTCCATATGCTTTCTACTGGTGCTTTTAATGCATTGCTTAAAACCCTAGAAGAGCCACCCGAGCACGTTATTTTTATTTTAGCGACAACTGAACCACACAAGATTTTACCGACTATACTTTCTCGTGTTCAAAGATATGATTTTACTAAATTGAGTGACACCGATATCCAAAATCGTCTCAAAGAAGTCCTAGCGCAAGAAAAGATTGCTTACAATGGAGAAGCAGTAAAAATTATTGTTTCCTTAGCTGAAGGCGGGATGAGAGATGCCTTGTCAATGCTCGATCAAGTACTCGCTTATTCCAACAACCGTTTAGACGTTAAAGACATTCTTGACATTTTTGCGCTCGAATCAAAAGAAGAAAAAATCGCTTTATTAACCGCGATTATTAATAAAGATATCGGCGATGTCTTAAAAAGAATTAACCATTATATTTCCTTGGGCACTGATATCAAACGTTTAACTGATGATTTGCTAGTCATATTAAAAGACATCTTGATTTACCAGTCTTCACGCGCTTTGAGTTGTTTAGAAGTGCTCAACGAAGAAGAAGTGAAAGCTTTCATGAAAAACCTGAATGTTGAAGAAACGATGCATATGATCGATATCATCATGGATGCTCAAAAAGATTATCGGGTTGTCCCTTCGATCATCTCTTTGTTTCAAATCACTATTTTAAAACTCGTGGTTGCCAAAAAAAATGGCCGCACTGATCCTGTTTCTGAAGTGCAACCTAAACCTTCTGATCCAGTTGTTAAAAAACAGCAGCCAGCAAAGCAGGAAAAGTCTATATCGTTACTAGATGATCCTAAAATAGAAAACTCTCAAGTCGTTTTATCAAAAGACATCCTCACCATCAAAGGTGTAGCTAAAGATGATTCGTTTTATATCGACGATGAACTGATGATCGATATCATGGTTGACGCTAAAAAAGAAATCAAAAATCAATTACTCAGCAGCTGGAATGATCTCAAAAAAATTATTGCGCATCCGAATTTAGGAAAAGCAGCGATGACATTAGTTGATGGTCGCCCACTTGTGGCCTCCTCTAAAGTGCTCATTGTCACCTATCAATTTCAAAATATTGCTGAAAAAGCTAATCTCTTGGTTAATCAAGAAGATATGCAAAACGTTGTTCAGACCACATTTGGCAAAAAGATGTTTGTTTATGCCGTTTCTCGTAAAGAGTCGGTCCGTCTACAACAAAACTACTTGAATAAGTTACAAATAAATAAGTTGCCCAAGGCTAGTAATGTAAAAATTGAATACGAAGGAGATAACGACTAATGAACATCCAACAAATGATGGCGCAAGCCCAAAAAATGCAAAGACAGCTAAAGAAAGCCTTAACGGAGCTCGCCTCTAAACAATTTATCGTCACTAAAGGTGGAGCGGTGAACGTCGTCGTTCTCGGCAACAAAACTATAAAAACAATTGAAATTAAAAATGACGCTTTTAACGCTGATGATAAAGAGATGGTGGAAGAGATGGTCGTTCTTGCGATCAATGAGGCATTAGCTAATATTCAAGCTGAAGAAGAGGCCATCAATGAACGGATTACTGGAAAATCAGGAGGCTTTGGCTTTTAATGGAAAAATTAAAGGCGTTAGTGCGACTAGAAGAGTCGCTAATAAAATTACCTAGCGTTGGCAGGCGCAGCGCTGAGCGAATGGCTTATGCTCTTTTGAATATGGTTGAAGATGATTTGCTTGAATTTGCTGCGGCCCTCACCAATCTTAAAAAAGCGATTAAAACATGTCCGACGTGTGGCTTTTTAACCGAAACTGAGCAGTGTGCCATTTGTGAGGATCGTGACCGTGATAACACCGTCTTAATGGTGGTCTCTTTTCCTAAAGATGTCATCGCCTTAGAAAAGGCTGAAACTTATCGTGGTTTATATCATGTTTTAAATGGAGTGATTTCTTTAAGCAAAGGCGTTAGCGTTAGTGACTTAAATATCGATTCATTAATCAAGCGTTTAAGTAAAAACGATTTTAAAGAAGTAATCATTGCCACGCAGCCGACCATTGAAGGCGAAACCACCGCTCTTTACCTTGCAAAAACACTCGCTGGAAAAGTTGAGGCTGTGACCCGTTTAGCCTATGGTTTACCGATGGGCGGTAATCTTGATTATACGGATGCGTTAACTTTATCTAAAGCCGTTGAAGGGCGCAGAAAATTATAGGTGGAGGATAAGTATGTTTATTACGATAGAAGGTCCAGAAGGTTCTGGCAAAACAACCGCTGTTGATGACGCTGTCAAAAAATTAAAGGCTATGGATTATCAAATCGTTCGTACTCGCGAGCCTGGTGGCACGCCGATTAGCGAACAAATTCGGAACGTCATTCTCGATAAAAATAATACGGCCATGGATAAAAGAACCGAGGCCTTACTTTATGCCGCTTCCCGAAGGCAACATTTAGTGGAAAAAATATGGCTCGCAATTAAAGAAGGCAAAATTGTTATTTGTGATCGTTATCTGGACTCTTCATTGGCTTATCAAGGTGGTGCCAGACAATTAGGAATTGAAAACATTCTAACCGTGAATGAATTCGCTACTGAAGGCACATTTCCAGATCTAACTCTTTTAATTGATATTGAGCCCGAAATTGGTTTAGCACGCATCATGAAAAATGTTGATCGCGAAGTCAATCGTTTGGATTTAGAAAAATTAGACTTTCATCAAAAAGTCAGACAAACCTTTTTACAATTAGCCAAACGTTATCCTGAGCGTTATGTGATTATCGATGCTTCTAAAGATCGTGAAACGGTTGCTAAAGCTACATTAGACGCCATTCTTGCCAGATTATGAAAGTTGAAAATTATTTAAAAAACTATCAACACGTGGTTTATCAAACCTTTCTCAATTCTTTGACTTCAGGAAAACTAAATCACGCTTATTTAATCGTTGGTAATCAGGGAGCTCCTTTGTTAGAAGTAGCAAAATATTTTGGCAAATCGATTATTTGCGACAACCCTTCACCGCTGGATTGTGATGAATGTATTTCTTGTTTAAGGGTGGACGGTGATAGTTATCTATACTATTTGGTTTTTGATGGCAGTAAAGCAACGATCAAAAAAGAAGTCGTCATTAAAATTGAAAGTACTTTTGATAAAGAAGCTTTTGAAAGTAAGGGTATACGTGTCTATATTTTGCACCTCGTCGAGAACATGACTCTTGAGGCCATTAATAGTATTCTTAAAATACTGGAAGAGCCGGGTAAGCAAATTTATGCTTTTTTAACAACAAATAACGAAAGCGGTGTCTTGCCAACAATCATTTCTCGCTGTCAACTTTTACACTTAAAACAAATCGATAAAGCGATCGTCATGGAAGAAGCTGTCAATCTCGGTGTCGACGTTAAAGATGCTGAACTGTTAGCTTGTTTTTATAATGACGGTGAATTAATTAAAGAAATCCTTGATAATCCTGAGCAAAATATTGCCTTTATGACTGCAAAAAACTGTTTTGAAGCGACGATAAAAGCAATCGATGAAGGTTCAGTTGATGACTTCACTTATTTCGCTCAAAGCCAAGTGGCTCGCCAAATCAGAACCAGAGAAGCAATCCGTTATTTTCTCAACATGTTAGTCGTTGCCTTTGAGGACTTAATCGCTATTAAAAATGATGAACCGCCTTTTTTACAAACTTATGCTACAATATTATATCGTCTCGTAAACAAGCTTTCTCACCATGAAGAAAGTTTAATCGAGTTTCTAAAATGTACGACGGCGGTCAACACCAATGTAAACATTGCCCTATTAATTGACCACATCTTTTACACAATCAAAAAAGAGGACTAATTATGCCTAAAACACAAAACAATACCACTAACCCCACGACGAATGAATATACGCATTTTGTTGGCGTGAAGTTTACTAACACGCCGCGAGCTTATTTTTTTGGTACCCAAGATAAGAACTATGAAATTGGTGAATTTGTGGTAGTGGAAACCGTTAGAGGTTTAGAACTCGGCACCATTTCCGTCGGACCAACCCCTATTGAAAAATATAGCACTGGTTTATATTTAAAACCCATTATTCATAAAGCAACTGATAACGATATTAGACGAGATAAAAAAAATCAAATGGATGCGGTTTTAGCCATGGATATTTGTCGAGCAGAAGTTAAAAAGCTGAACTTAAAGATGAATCTCATCACTTGCGAATACACACTAGATAAGGCTAAGGTCCTTTTTTCTTATTTAGCTGATGAGCGCGTTGACTTCCGTGAATTACTTAAGGTTTTAGCCGCGAGATTGCACACCCGCATCGAATTAAGACAAATTGGCGCTAGAGATAAAGCTAAAATGATTGGCGGCCTGGGCGTATGTGGTTTGACACTTTGTTGTTCGACATTCTTAAATGAGTTTGACGGCATTTCTATCAACCGCGCCAAAAATCAAATGCTCGCCATTAATATCCCTAAACTGAGTGGGCAATGTGGCAAATTAATTTGTTGTTTGAAATATGAAGATGATGCTTATACTGAAAAGAAAAAAGAGTTCCCAGAACTCGGGTCGCGTTTATTCATTGATAAAGTGAGCCATGTTGTCACTGGGATCAACATTCTTTCTCGCATGGTAAAAATTGAAAGCGAAGATGCCGTAAAGTTTATATCATTAGATGAGCTAAAAAAACAAACTAGATTTCCTAGACGCCGAGATAGTAAAAATGAAAAGAAATAAGTCCTTTCGCACTGACGGTCCACTCCTTTATCTTATCGCCACTCCAATTGGCAATTTACAGGAGTTTTCACCGTGGGCATTGGACATCTTAAATAAGAGCGATATTATCGCAGCAGAAGACACGAGAAATGCTAATTTTTTACTCAAACATTTCGGGATAAAAAAAGAGTTGTTTTCACTAAGAGAACACAATGAAAAAGAAGCGAGTAAACACTTAGCGGAGCTCATTAAAAACGGCAAAAAAGTCGTCTATATGTCTGATGCTGGCTACCCAGGAATTAGTGACCCCGGTTATTTACTAGTTAAAGAAATGATAAAAAATAATATCTCCGTTTCTACTGTTTCTGGGAGCTCTGCTTTTTTAAATGCTTTAGTCGCCTCTGGATTAGAAACAAAACATTTTTTCTTTTATGGTTTTTTGTCTGCAAAAGATAATGAAGCCAAAAAAGAAATTTCTTCCTTCAAAAACTTTAGGCATACTGTTATTTTATATGAAGCACCGCACCGCATTATTCGCACTCTAAATTTTTTAAAAGATGAACTCGGAAATCGTCGCGCTTGTCTCGCGCGTGAGCTAACAAAAATCAATGAAGAGTATATTCGCGGATCGCTCGAAGAGCTGTGCGCACTTGATGGCTCAACACTAAAAGGGGAAATAGTTTTAATTATTGAGGGTAGCAAAAGTGTAACAACAATTAGTGAACAACAAATTATCGACCGCGTGAACCATTTAGTCTCACTCGGGTCATCACAAAAAGACGCTGTTTACGTAGTCGCGGAACAATTTCTAATTAACAAAAATCATGTCAAAAAATTAGTATTGAATTGAGGTTTTTATGGAAATATTATTTGAAAAAGATCAACAGAAAAAACCTTCACTAGCGGACTATTTAAAGCGTTGGCTAGCGAAAATTAAAAATTATCAAATTTCCGATAATTTTTATTATTTTGTATTATTGCTCGGCATTAGTTTAGGCTTCTACATGTTAATGCTCGTTGAAAACAATTTTTCGCTTGCTTATGGCGGTGATTACAGCGGGCAATATATACCGATGGGCTTTCATGTGTGGGACTATTACCACGACTGGATAAAAACAGGCCATTTTACTCTTTTTGATACTGAACTCTATTTAGGGGCTAATTCGTTTGGCTCTAATGCTTACTACGGTTTATTTTCGCCCTTTAATATTATTATTGTCCTCTTGCCGCGCACGATGGTCCCGCAATCAATGGCGATCGCTTCAATGGTCAAAATTGCTTGTGCAGGTTTATTCTTTTCTCTTTATATGCGCCAAGCTTTTAAAGTTAAGGATAGTGTCGCTAGAATTTGCGGAGTAGCTTATGCTTTCGCGGGTTGGGGTGCCTTTTATTTGTGGTACAACAACTATCAAGACATTTTGGTTTTCTTTCCTTTGGTCCTCCTCGGTATCGAAAAAGTTTTACAAGAAGAAAAGCCTTGGATATTAGCAGTTGGCATTTGTTTGTTAGCTATATGCAACTATGTTTTAATGGTCCCCTATATCTTTTGTGCCATTTTTTATGCTGGTTTCCGTTTCTTTCAACGCATTCAACTAAATAACGCAATAACAAACTTCAGACTTGTGGGGTGGGGCGTGCTCGGCTTTCTACTCGGGATGGGGATGGGTTTATTTGTTTTTGCCCCCGCTTTTTTAGCGACACTAACTTCGCCAAAACTAGATTCTTATTCTTATATCGGCACCTTAAAAAGCTATCTCGTTGAAGGTAAGGTTAATAGTTTCGTTAAACTCTTATTTTCCTGGGGTAGCGCACCAGATCAACATAATCGCGTTTTAAGTAATCGCGTTTTTTACCCGATTCTTGAGTTTTTCTTTCCAGCAACGACGTGTCGCTCTTTACCAACTTTAGAGTTATACGGGTGGGACTTTGACGATATCGCTGTTTCTTTATGGGTTTATGTGCCATTCATAATGTTTTTAGTCCCCGCTTTAATTCAATCTGGCAAAGAAAAAAAATGGTCCGCCTATGTCGGATTTGCTCTATTGGTTTTTTCATTATTTACTCCTTTTATGTATTACCTAACTATGGGGTTCACTAATGCATATGCTCGGTGGACATTATTTGTCGCGACTTCTTTAATTGCATATGTCGGCATCTATATAGATAAAATTCCCGAGGTTGCCAAATGGCATTTACATATCGGTTATCTTTTCGCTATCCTCGGCATTGTAGCGGCTTGGGTTTTAACTTTTGCTTTGGCCAAAACCGATTCTCCAGAGTATAACGATTATATTTTTCGTTTTGGCGAGGGCGAAGAAAACTTCACCAATCAAGCTTTTTCAGTTGAATTAATTTATGTCACAATCGTTTATTTGTCACTCATGTACTTTTATCACAAAAAAGGCTTACACAACGCAATGATGATTTTTATCGCCATAGAAGCCGTATGTATGGGCAACTTTGTAACTCTAGGCCATGGCTATGACACTACTTACAATAACGGCTATGCGAAAAACGAAAGATTTAGACAAGTCGTTAATGTCCTTAAACATAACGATCCGTCTTTCTTCCGCATGTATGCCTCCATTAACGACGCGTATAGCACTAATAACAGCTTTATCAATGGTTTTAATTCTGCCTCGTTTTTCCATTCACTCTATAATTTTGAAATTGATGATTTCTCTTTGTGGACTGGTTTAAGGAGCGATAGCAAGTCTGTCGCTGGAACTTATCGCGGTAAATATCAAGATTTAGACAACTTACTCGGTGTCAAATATTATGTAACCGGGACCGATAAAAACCGTTATAGTGATATCGAAGTTAATAACCCTGGGGGTTTTTATGACAACGTCCCCTTTGATTTTACTAGAAGAAATGACCTCAGCGATGATGAATTCTTCGTTTATGAAAATAAAAACTTAAGTCCGTTTGGTTATTCTTATGAGACGATTTTTAATAATAATTTTATTAATTATAATCGCGGGACAGTAGACGTGGTCCTTAATGCAGCCGTTTTATCTGAAGTGGCTTTTGTTAAACCAGAAGATGGTCTTGAGATTGCCGAAAATTATCCCGACATTAATTTATTAAGCGAGGAGCCACAAAATAACACCATTGCCCAAATGCTTCTCGACGTTGATTATGGTCAATATTTTTATGATTTAGCGCCGGTTTCCTCTGCGGCAAAATTTTACCCATTTAAAGATATTCCAGACATCCCCAATAACTTCACGCCCACCACGTTTAATAGCGACCGGGCGATGGACTATTTTGTCTTTTGGGAATCACGAATAGCTAATCAACCAATTTTAAATGCTAATACCGCTTTTTATGTAAGAGCTCCTTTCTCTGGCTCACAAAAATATGATTTCTACTTTATCGATGAAAATAACAAAATCTTTATGTGTGATGCCCACGATGATGACACTTCTGATAATACTGCCTACATGCGTGGCTTCTATCCGCGTAAGGACGTTTATAAGATTGCCGTCGTCGGAAAATATTACCAGAGCCTCTTAACGAATACGGTATTAACTTTATTTAAGGAAAGTTTTGTTGATTATGACACAAGGCGGACTAACCTAGCTGCCGATCCGATTGAAAATGTCGTTTATTCCCCTGATAAATTTACTTTCAAAACAAATTATACTAACGATAGATTTGTCGTTTCACGTACCGCCTATGATGTCGGTTGGAAAATAAAAGCTAAAGACAATGTTTCTGGACAACCCATAAAAATTGACGTCTTTAAAGGTAACGGTGGCTTCGTTTCTTTCGTTGCCCCTAGTGGTGATATCTCCTACACCATGACATATAAAACCCCGTACCTCGCTATTTCCTACTTGATTACCGCTTTATCGACTACAACATTTTTTGCCTCACTTATGGGTTATTATCTCTACTGTGAAAATAAAAAACGTCCCCACTTAGATGCCCTTTATCGCGGCGATTAATAGTGATGTCGTTCTTGCTTTAATACCCTTGCTCATCTAAGATGGTAAGGGTTTTTAGGAGGTCGCTTTTATGAATATACGTAACATCGCTATTATTGCACACGTCGACCACGGTAAAACGACCCTAGTTGACCAATTATTAAAAACAGCTGGCGCTTTTCGCACAAACGAAGAAGTGAGTACGCGAGCGATGGACACCGATGCACTTGAAAAAGAAAGAGGCATCACTATTCTCGCCAAAACGACTTCAATTACTTACAAAGAGACAAAGATTAATATTTTAGACACTCCCGGGCATGCTGATTTTGGTGGAGAGGTCGAACGTATCATGAATATGGTCGACGGTTGTTTATTGCTCGACGATGCTTTTGAAGGAACGATGCCGCAAACACGGTTTGTCTTAAAAAAAGCACTCGAATCCGGTATCAAACCACTCGTCATCATTAATAAAGTTGACCGCCCTAACATCGACATCGAGAAAACCCTCGATGAAGTTTTAGAATTATTTATCGAATTAGACGCCCCAGAACAATTTTTAGACTTTTCAGTTATTTATACCTCAGCCTTAAGAGGCACTAGCTCATTACAAGCTAACGTCACTACGCAAAAACCAGGGATGGACGCCGTACTTGAAACTATTATTAAAGAAATTCCAGCACCAAAAATAGATATTACCGCTCCGTTGCAAATGCAAATTGCCTTATTAGACTATAACGACTTTGTAGGCCGTATTGGCATCGGCACGATAAAAAAAGGGAAGATCCGTGTCAATGAAAATGTCGCCGTCACGCGTTCAAATGGTAGCGTTATCACTTTCCGCGTTATGAAATTGTTTGGCTATCAAGGCTTAAAACGTTTAGAGATTGAAGAGGCATCTGCGGGCGAAATTGTCGCTGTTGCTGGCTTAAATAACATCAATGTGGGTGAAACCATTTGTAGCCCACAAAAAGTTGAGCCGTTGCCACCAATTAAATTAAGTGAGCCAACTTTACAAATGACATTTGGCACTAATTCTTCACCGTTGTCTGGCAAAGAGGGAAACCTCTTAACAGCTAGAAGAATCGAAGAAAGATTATTCCGCGAAACGCAAAAAGATGTGGCTTTAAGAGTGCAAAAAATCCCTGAAAAAGAATCTTGGACAGTTTCTGGTAGGGGTGAGTTGCATCTATCAATTTTAATCGAAAATATGCGGCGCGAGGGTTTTGAAATAGAAGTCAGTAAGCCTCAAGTCATCATTAAAGAAATCAATGGCGAAAAATTTGAGCCGTACGAAGATCTATTAATTGACGTTCCCAATGAGTTTGTCGGGGATATCATGACTTTGTTAGGCATGCGTTCAGCGGAGTTGGTAAACATGGATGTCAAAAACACAACTACAATCCTTTCTTATGTTATTCCATCTCGTGGTTTACTCGGTTTTATGGCTAATTTTATGACCCTAACTAAGGGTTATGGTATTATTTCTTACACTTATAAGGAATATCGTCCGCTTACCACGAATATAAATTTAGGCAAACGTCAAATTGGCGTTTTGGTCGCGACCGATAGTGGCCAAGCCACGTCATATGCTGTTGAACGCTTGGAAGAAAGAGGCACCTTATTTATTGAGCCAGGTACCGAAGTTTATGAAGGAATGATTGTCGGTGAAAATCGTTATGATTACGATTTAGCCGTTAATGTAATTTTAAAAAGAGCTTTGACAAACATAAGAAGTGCGGGCAAGGACAGCACCGTTGTCTTAAAAGCGCCGCGAAAGATGTCTCTTGAGGCGTGTTTAAATTATATAAATACCGATGAATTATTGGAAATTACTCCTCTTACCTATCGAATGCGTAAAAAAATCTTAAATACCACTCGGCGCAAGAGACATGATTCTCAAAGACGTAAAGGCGATTTATAAATCTTTATTTCTCCTCGTTAAAATATTTTTAAGTTTTTTCTAAAATAGCCCAACATCACTAGAATAGTAGGATAATTAACGACAGCCAAAAATGAAGTTATTAATATTTTTAAATGATGTTTTTTTCAGTGATGTTATAATTAATTTTTGTAAACCATTTTCACACTGTAAAAAAGTTGTTGAAATTAAAAGTTTTATCGAGGATGCGCTAATAAATTGTCAAAATCTTTTGGCATCGGAGCATTAAAACTCACTTTCTTTCCAGTAAACGGGTGAATGAATTCTAAAGCATAAGCATGGAGACCAAGGCGCCCGATTGGATTAGAGGGTTTACCATATTTATCATCGCCGATAACATAGTGTCCGCTTTCTCCTAAATGGACGCGAATTTGATTTTTTCTGCCGGTATCAATACTGACATCTAATAACGAGTACGTGCCGTTAGTTTTAATTTGTTTATAATGGGTGATAGCTAGCTGGCCATCGCCTCTTCTTTTAGAGGAATACATTAAATTTTGGCTATTTTTCTTAAGATAGCTTTTGAAAGTGCCTTCTGGTTTTTTCATTACGCCTTCGACGATAGCGTAATAACCGCGCTTAGTAACAGTTTCATTCCACTTTTCTTGTAAAGCTTCTCGAATTTTAAAGTTTTTCGCCACCATTAGGACTCCTGAAGTACCTTCATCTAAACGATGGACCACGAAGATGCGATTACGCCTGTCTTTTTGTTGGACATAATCAGATAACATCCGGTAGGCGGTAGAACTTTTTTCATTATCGGAAGCGATCGATAAAAGGCCGCTGGGTTTACTGATGACAATTAAATCATCATCTTCAAAAATGATCGGCAATTTACTTCTGGCTTTTCTTCTAATGGCTTTGTTGCTAATAATGACTGTGTCACCAGGGTACAATTTAAAATCAAATTGACTTATAGGGGCACCGTCAACCGAAACACGGTGCGAGGAAAGCAAAGATTTAACGGAATTACGAGATTGATTTTTAAATTGCTCGAACAAAAAAGCTAACAATTCACTCTCGGCAGTCACTTTAATTTCTTTTAAATTGCGATAATCTTTTTTACGAGTAGATCGTTTACCTTTATTTCTATTCATTCTTTTATTACTTCTTTTATTTATAGTCTTTTTCATAACGTTATTATTATACACGCAGGCAAAATAAAAGGCATCTAAATAACTGGCTTGATGGGCATATTAAAGACTTATTCCTCACGATATTAAGTTGCCTATAATCAGAGACACCTTTTTAATTTCATTTTTAAACAAACGTATTTCAATACTCTTAAATGCTTTGCTTATAGAAGCCATAATAACTTTGACCTTATTGCTGATCTTTAAGTGCTTATTTAGCGTTTAAATAATTTATTAATTTGTCGATTTAGTGGGTTAAGTCTTGGATAAACTTTTTTATAAACTCCATGGTAGATTTGGTTGTATCTTTTATGATTTAATGCATTCGGTTTAAATGTTTTTGAAGTCTTAACCATTTTATCAACTGCATCTTGAACACTGTCGAATTGTTTAATTGCGGAAAAAGTCGCTATTGCCGCTCCTAAAGAAGTGGATTCACTCGTTTGAATACGCGAGATTTCTATCCCAAAAATATCAGCAGTAATTTGGCAAATTTTATCACTGATTGAACCGCCCCCAGAAATCCTCATCGTTTTGACTTTTTGTCTTTGCGAACGTTCAATACTTTCTAAACCTTGTCGTAATTCAAAAGCAATACCTTCAACAATTGAGCGGTAGATGTGTTTACGAGTATGAATACTCGAAAAACCAATAATTGCTCCTTTGGCCAATGGTCTAGCAAGACCTGGCCCCCAATATGGTTGCAAAATCAGACCATCAGAACCGGGAACGACATCTCCGAGCCATTCGTTAAGAATTTGCTCTGTTGCCACTTTTTTCAAATTTGCTTCCTTTTCAATTTCAGAAGCAAACTCATTAGCAAACCACTTAAGCATCCAATAGCCGCGGTAAATTTGCACATCCAAGTTGTATAAATTTGGCACAGAAGCTGCATAAGCAGGTAAAAATGGTTCCGGTTCATAGTAAGAAGGGTTGCTGACCTCAATGGAGCAAGCCGTTCCGTATGAAATAGCAGCCATTTTAGGGGTTAAGCAACCTAAGCCGATTGTTTCACACCCCTTATCACTACCCGTAGCAATTAGCTTAAGACCTCTTGGTAATCCGACTTGATCGGCGACGGAATCTAATAAAATGCCAATTTCATCTCCAGGAGGTACTATTTTTGGAAGCATACGATTGGGAATACCAAAAATACGACCCTTCATCGCTCCTTCTTTGTACCACTGTAATTTTCTAAAATGCAGGGGAAAATGGCCAGTCAATCCGCCAGGAGAATCCGCCAATTCGCCAGTTAAGCGATAATTAATATAAGTGGAGATGTTGACATATTTATGGGTTTTCGCCCAAATATCAGGTTCATTTTCTTTCACCCAGTGAGCAGGTGTTCGCGTACGATTCAAGTTAATCGCATCAGCCATACCGACAATTTTAAATGCCAACCGGTGCAAAATAGGTAATTTTTCTTTGGCCTTAGCCAAGCGTTGATCAAGCCATAAAATCACTGGCCTGAGGGGTTTGTTATTTTCATCGAGCAAAACAGCAGAGTCACGAAAAGTAGTCACTGTCATCGCGACGATGTCTTTTAGTTTGTCTTTGGCCTCTTTGGTTAATTTTTTAATACATTTAATTAAATTATTCCAATAAAAATCCGCATGTTGTTCGGCATAACTTTTTTTAGACGAAAAATAAACAGGTTTATAAATTTTTTTGTACAAATAAACGATTTCACCGCGTTTATTAATTAATGCCGTTCTCACGGATTGAGTACCGAAATCAAAAGTAAGAACTAAAGGATTTTGACTCATAAAATATTCTCCACCACATTGAAAATGTCTGTCTATAGTTTATACCAAAAATCATTAAGCGCCACTTTTTTTAAAAAAGGCGCAAAAAGAAGGCATATTATTTGTAATTTCGCGCATGTGTGATAATATTGAAACGCTGTGAGCTAGACTCACAAAAGGCCTATAGGAGGTAATTATGGCAGAAAAAAAATATGTATTTCCCTTCAATGAAGCTCATGGTCTTGGAAGAGAATTATTAGGTGGCAAAGGTGCTGGTTTAGCAGAGATGGTCCACATTGGTGTTCCTGTTCCAGAAGGCTTCACAATTTCAACTGAAGCTTGCACACTATATTACAATAGTGGCAAAAAAATTCCAGATTTTGTCGTTGACCAAATCTACGAAAGTATCAAAACAATTGAACAATTAACTGGCAAATTATTTGGCGGAGATAAAAATCCATTATTAGTATCTGTTCGCTCTGGTTCTAGAGTGAGCATGCCTGGTATGATGGATACCATTTTAAATTTAGGCTTAAATGATGCCACTTGCGCCATTTTAGCAAAAGAAACAGGAAACGAACGTTTTGCTTTAGATAGCTATCGTCGTTTCATTTTAATGTACACGAACATTGTCGAAGGTCATCCAAGAGATGTCATGGACAAAATGCTTGAACAATTAAAAGAAGATAATGGTTATAAATTAGATACAGAAATAACTGCTGAACAATTAAGAGATTTAGTTGCTCGTTACAAAGACTATTACAAAAAAACTTTTGGTGAAGACTTCCCAGCTGATCCTAAAGTTCAATTAATGGGGGCCGTTGCCGCTGTATTTAGAAGCTGGGACAACGAAAGAGCCAATATTTATCGAATGATGAACAATATCCCATACTCATGGGGAACCGCTGTTACTGTCCAATCCATGGCTTTTGGTAATAAAGGCGAAACCTCTGGTACTGGTGTCGCTTTCACTCGCGATCCAGCAACTGGTGAAAAAGTCATCTCTGCTGAGTATTTACCAAATGCTCAAGGTGAAGACATCGTCGCTGGTATCCGTACCCCTTATCACATCGATGAATTAAATAAGCGCATGCCGGATGTTTACAAACAATTTGTGGACACTATTAACGCAATGGAAGAACATTACCGTGATATGCAAGATATAGAGTTCACCGTTGAAGAAGGTAAACTTTATTTCTTACAAACTCGTAGTGGTAAAAGAACTCCAGCAGCCGCATTAAAGATTGCTTGTGATTTAGTCGACGAAGGCTTAATCACTGAAAAAGAAGCTGTTTCTCGTATCGACCCATTCAGCTTTGATAAATTATTATTACCTGATTTTGATAAAGACGATTTAGCCAAAAATAAACCAATCGCTACCGGCTTAGCCGCTGGTCCTGGCGCTGGAACTGGTAAAATTGCTTTCACCGCTGATGATGCTGAAAAACGCCATCTCGCTGGTGAAAAAGTCATCTTAGTCAGAGCCGAAACTTCTCCGGAAGATATCGCTGGTATGGTTGCCGCCCAAGGTATTCTCACCTCGCGTGGTGGCATGACCTCTCACGCCGCTGTTGTGGCGCGTGGCATGGGTAAATGCTGCATTAGTGGTTGCTCTGCCGCAATTATTGATGAAGAAAACCTCACACTCACCATCAATGGTAAAGTTTATGGTGTCGATGATGTCCTTTCCCTAGATGGTAGTACTGGAAAAATTTATGAAGGTGCCATCAAGACTGTGGCCTCAGACTTATCCTCTGGCTACTTCGGTCGTTTAATGGGTTGGGTTGATCAATACCGTGC
>JAAZFO010000049.1 GCA_012511695.1 Erysipelotrichia bacterium
GGCTCGTTTAGTTAGGGGTCAAGTTTTGTCCATTAGACAAACGGAATACATTCTCGCCAGTCGTTCGATTGGCTCCAGTCCCGCTTATACCATTCGTAAACACATTATCCCCAATAGTCTTTCAGTCATTGTGGTCAGTGCCACTTTACAAGTGCCAAGTGCTATTTTCACTGAATCATTTTTGAGTTTTATCGGTTTAGGGGTTAATGCCCCGATGCCCTCACTCGGCTCATTAGCGAGTGAAAATATTTCACAAATCAGTGTGCGAGCTTACTTATTACTAGTGCCAGCAATTTTTATTTGTTTAATTGTTTTGGCCCTTAATTTAATGGGCGATGGCTTACGCGATGCCTTTGACCCCAAACAGAGATAGGAGGTATTAATATGTCTGAAAAAGTATTATTACAAGTCAAAGATTTACATACTTCCTTTAATGTCCCTTCCGGAGAAGTCAGAAGTGTTAATGGTGTTTCTTTAACGGTTAATCGTGGCGAAGTCGTCGGCATTGTCGGTGAATCTGGTTCTGGTAAATCAGTGACCGCTTATTCGATCATGCAAATCTTAGAGAAACCCGGTCGCGTCATCGGTGGTTCGATTAGATTTGAAGATAAAGAAATGCTCAACATCCCCCATAAACAACTGCAAAAAATAAGAGGGCAAAGAATGGCGATTGTTTTCCAGGACTCTATGTCCTCATTGAATCCTGTTTGGACGATCGGCAATCAATTAAGAGAAGTCATTAAAGTTCATCAAAACGCTCCGATTGTCCAAGCGGAATACCAAAAAATAACCACGGCAAAAAAGAAATTAAAAAATAAAGAAGGCGATCTCAAAACATTGAAAGCTGAACTAAAAAAAGCGCGTCGTAATTATAAGGAGTTTATCGATAACCGTTGCCTGGAAATGTTACAACTCGTCGGTATTAACGAGCCAGAAAAGCGCTTAAAACAATATCCGTATGAATTTTCTGGGGGGATGCTCCAAAGAATTATGATTGCGATGGCCTTAATGTGTGAACCGGATTTGATTATCGCTGATGAACCGACGACCGCTTTAGATGTCACTATTCAAGCACAAATTCTTGAATTGCTACTTTCTATTCAACAAAAAATGAAGATGGGCATTATTATAATTACCCATGATCTCGGAGTCGTCGCCCAAGTATGTGACCGAGTCAATGTCATGTATGCTGGGCGCATTGTGGAAAGCGGCTCTGTTCGCGATATTTTTTACAACCCCCAACACGAATACACCAAAGGCTTACTTAATTCCATTCCTAAACTCAATGTTAAAGTCGATAGATTAGAACCGATTGTCGGCAATCCTGTCGATGTTTTCCGTCTCCCTAATGGTTGTTCATTTGCGCCGCGCTGCGCTAGCTGTATGCAAGTGTGCTTGCAAAGATATCCAGAGCACTTCCCAGTGACTGAGGATGGCACGCACACAACTGCTTGTTTTAAGTATGTTAAAACGATGTTAGAAAAGAAAAAAATTAGTGAGGGAGAATTCCAGACTTACTTAAATTCTTGTGCAGAAGGAAATAAGGCTTTTAAAGAGATTTCACGTTTAGATGTTTATGAAGCCTTGCTCGATTATCAAAAAGCAAAGAAGGTTTATTCAGAAGTTAAAAATCAAGATATTTCAAAAGAGGAAAAAGAAATTTATAAGTATCGCGCCGCTGAGCAAAGACAAAATTACTTTCGAGCGAAAAGAGACTTAGCTTTAGCGAAGAAAACTTATCGCGATAGCAAGAGTGAAAAGCTTTCCATTGATAAAAACGATGTCCGTAAAAAAGTCCATCATCACAAGGTAGAAGTCGCTGCTTTTGCTAAGGGCATGAGCCGGGTAGATTTCGATGCTTATTTAGCTGATCTCATCATTTGTACCTCACCAGTTAATGCCGCTATTACTAAAAACGATGTGATGGCTTATAAAAAAACTTTTCATGAAGCGGTTAAAAAACACTGGAAAAAGAAATATAAAACTTTAAGTGAAAAAGTAGAAGCTCTTAACGATATTGACGAACTTAGGTACGCTTATGATCGCGCCGTTTTAGATTTAAAGTGGAAAAAATATATCGAAAAAAAACTGGTGGCGACTAGAACTTCTCTGACGAAAATTTATCTGAAGAAAAACGGACTAAGGAAGGGAGATGTTGTTTAGTTATGGCTACAAAAGGATTTGAAAAACAACTCCAAAAAGAGTTTGAACGTGCCCATCGCGAACTCAGCATTAAAAAAGAAATCGTCTTAGAAGTCAAGCACTTAAAGATGTATTTTCCAATTAATACTGGCTTTTTAAAAACAAAATATTTAAAGGCAGTTGACGACGTCTCATTTAGTGTTAGACGTGGGGAAACTCTCGGTTTAGTCGGTGAGTCTGGCTGTGGTAAAACGACACTCGGCAGAACTATTTTACAACTTTATAAACCAACAGGAGGCAAAATAGTTTTCAATGGGCAAAGAGTTAATCCTCCGACTAAAGATGATATTAAAGAAGTCACCGCAAAACGCGATGAAGCTTTAAAATTTGCGGCGGAAAAAGAAAAGGAATTAGCCCTTTTGGTCGAAAAAGGCCAAAAGGATACTGTTTTAGTTAAAAAAATTCAATTGGCGAAAAGCCGCGCTAAGCGCTTAACGGGCACACTCCATAAGATGAAAGCTTCTAATAAACATTACAAATCTTTGTTAATGGATTTTAGAAAGCACGCGCAAATGGTTTTCCAAGATCCGTATTCATCCTTAAACCCAAGGATGACTGTCGAAGACATCATTGCGGAGCCACTTGATGCCCACCGGATGTGTAAAACTAAAGAAGAACGCCATCTTCGCGTTGAACAATTGATGAAAGCTGTCGGCTTGTCTAGCGAACACGCGACGCGTTATGCTCATGAATTTTCTGGTGGCCAAAGACAAAGAATTGGTATCGCTCGCGCTTTGGCCCTTAATCCGGAATTAATCGTTTGTGATGAACCAGTTTCCGCCTTAGACGTCTCGATTCAAGCGCAAGTCATCAATACTTTTAAAGAGCTGCAAAAGAAACTCCATTTAACGTATTTATTCGTCGCTCATAACCTCCTCGTTGTCAGACATATTTCTGATCGAATCGCCGTTATGTATTTAGGCCATATCGTCGAATTATCTGATAGTGAAGTTTTGTTTAATAATCCTTTGCATCCCTATACGAAATCACTCCTCTCTGCGATTCCAGTGCCAGACCCTGATTTAGCTAGGAGTAATAAACGCATTATTATGCAAGGTGACATTCCTTCGCCTTTAAATGCACCAAGTGGGTGTCCTTTTAGAACAAGGTGTCCAAACGCCATGCCAAAATGCGCTCTTACGCGACCAGAACTTGTTGAAATTGAACCAGGCCACCAAGTTTCTTGTCACTTATTCAATAAAAAATAAAAATATCAGTGAGAATTAATTAAATTCACCACTCTAATTTAGGGCTATTTTTTTAAACGACATAAGTTATTATTTTGCTTATTATATAAGCAAGGTTGCAATTTTTCCTAATAATCGAATAATAGTCCTACACAATAAGAACTTTGTATCGCAAGATTGTCATAGCGAGCACGCGAGCTTATCGCGTATTATAATTGTTAAGGAGTCTAGTCCTAACAAGGGCTAAAATAGATAATATTATGAAAACAAAATTTATGATGCTTTGTGGCATGCTATTGACCCTCTCTATGACTGCTTGTTTTAATGGCGCTCCTTCAGCTAGTAGTAGCCGAGCAGCCAGTAGTTCCAGCAGGAGAAGTTCTTCGATCAGAAGTAGCACTTCAAGGCCACATGTCCACTCATTTACAGCGGGGGCAAAAACTGGTGCCTTTACTCCAGAAACTTGTTCCTGCTCATTAACCGCTTATCGTTTCGATATCGCTGATGCCGCTGGTTGGAATGATTCCGATAGCAAAATGAATGGTAAGGTCGAACCGAATAAC
>JAAZFO010000050.1 GCA_012511695.1 Erysipelotrichia bacterium
CCCTTGCACCTATTACGTTATTAGCATGCTGTCGATATAACACTGTTGGTTCGTCAAGCTTCAATAATTTACCATAATTTGCAGCAACAGACTGTGCTGTCAACATATCATGCATCGTGCAATAAGGAATATTTTTTTTAGAGACATCCTTCGCTTTTTGGTTTATTAAGATAGTACAACCATTAACGCTATTGCAAAAAACCAACTCTTCGAATTTAATACAATTAGGAAGCAGTTTTGAATATTTCCAAAATGAATTATTTATTATTTCTATATTTTCGTTCACAACCTTCATATCGGAATAAACCAAAAGTGGAATTTCGTTTCCAAATTTATCAATTGCTTCCTGCATTAAATTTAGGCTTAATTCAATTTTATTTGGCAACCAGACATCATCATGATCTGAAAACAAATAATAATCAGCATCGACATCATATAATAGGCTTAAAAAATTATGATAAGCTTTTAAACCGTTATTGCCATTTACAATATGAATTATTTTATTTGGGTATTTAAGCACATAATCCTCTATTAAATCCTGTGTCCCATCTGTAGAACCATCATCTCTAACATATAAAGTCCAATCTTTATATGTCTGATTTAAAATTGACGCAATCTGCTCACCTAAGTAGCGTTTAGAATTATATGTAGCCAAAAGTATTGCAATCTTCATCTTGGAGAATTGATGATTTTTTTGGGGAAAAATTTTGTTAATATATAAGCAACAAAAATGTAAAATAACATAGTTATTTGTGTAAACCGAGGATAATGAATAAAATATAATACTCCTATTAAAAGAACATCATAAAGCGTAATATATGCAATGGTTAAAGTGAAGCTGTTCTTTTTCTTTTTATTGAACACTATGCTTAAAAAAAGAAACCAAAAAACTCCAAAAATTAACGTTTGCGAAAATCCTACTCTTTTTATAAAACTTCCAACGAAAGTTGAAAATGTATTTAATGCAAAATCTGTTGACACTTCTGATATTCCAGATGTAGTTTCATTGCCTACAATCAATGAAAAAATTGATAACAAACCAGACGTATTTTTTTCACCAAAAGCCTCATATACATATGAAAAATGATAAAAAGGTTGTCCAGCATAATTGAGAATACTGAATAATGGTCCGTAGGAAGAATCTTGGAATCTATCTATTGATATAGCCCTAAAAACCACAAACATTACTATAATGCCAACAAGTATTATTTTCCAAAATACTTTATGTTCTTTGTACGATACGTAATTTCTAAACAATATGAAATTAAAACCGAAATATAGCATCCACCTTACAAAGCCCTCTCGACCAGCTATAGACAAATTCTGCACGACTAATGCAAGACTTGAAATAAACAGTAGCATACCAAGTTTTGAATACCCTTTATAAAAATAAAAATAAAAGAACATTGTCACTGACAAAAAACATGTCTGCGGCCCGAATGAAAAAAAATAACCAACAAAACCAAATCTTGTTATATAGCCACCATCGATATCTCCAGTTAAGTAAGCTGTACGTGCCAAATCGTAATTGCCAAAAGCAATTATATTAACGACATCAAAAGCCGACACATATATTGCTAACAATGAAGGGACAATAAGACACCACGCAAAATAAATAAGTCCTTTATCCGAAATAGGTAATGAGTCAAAATTAAGTCTTTTAGAGAAATTCACAAAAGGAAATAAAAAAAGAAATAATAATAACAGATGTACGAATACAGATTCAATATTTATTCGTTCAGGAAATTGGATTGTATCAGAATAAAAATAATATATAACAGCAAAACATGTAACACAAATTATATATATCAATAATAAATAACATCCAATATCAAATTTTCTCTGCTTCTTCATTAAAATAAGAAGCGCAAAAATAAAACAAAATATATAAATAAATGGCATATGATTTAACTAATACATTAAAATTGAGGGCGAGCATATATGCCCGTAACCTCTCTGATAATTCTTTTCCATGCTCTTCTAGTATAAATAAAATAATATGAGAGTGGAATTTTGAATGATTTTACAGAAGAATTAATGCATCGATTATATGCATTTAGGTATTTTTGTTGCCGTAGCTCCAATGTTCCAAATTTTCTTTCTATTGAATCTCTTCCAGCTTCACCAATTTTTTTACGCAAATCAAAGTTTTTAGACAAAAGATTTGCATACTTTACAATATCATCTTTTGTTTGTGCAATAAAACCATTACTCCCACTTTCGAACCGCTCTTTAGGAGCCTCGCTACCATAATATATAACTGGTTTTTTCATCCACATTGCGAGGCCTAAAGTTCCGTCAATTGATGCATGGCAAAC